>NZ_JBHURI010000081.1:0-18492 GCF_042673425.1 Agromyces sp. NPDC056965
CGTCGCGATCTGAGCGGCGACGCCAGGAGGGCCCGGCCGATCGGCCGGGCCCTCCGCGGTGCCGGCGGCGGGGCGCCCCCACGCCCCGACCGCCTCCGCCCGCAGGTCAGACCTTGTCGGTCTCGTCGACGCCGTCGGTCGCGAGCAGCTCGCTCTCGACGGTGCCGCCGTACCCCTCGGCCTGCGGGTCTCCGTGGAGGCCGCCCGACACGGCGTACTCCTCCTCGGGCGACAGGATGAGCCGGTGCCGGCCCCAGAGCGCGAAGCTCGCGAGCATGACCGCGTAGACGACGCCGATCGCGATGATCGCCGGCACGAACGTCGGGTTGAGCAGGAACCCGAGGAAGATGAGCGCGGCGATGATCGCGGCGACCACGGCTCCCGGCACGCCCCACGGGCTGCGGTAGGGGCGCTTCGCGTTCGGGTACTTGCGGCGGAGGATCACGAACGCGACCATCTGCAGCAGGTAGGCGAGCACCGCGCCCCACACCGCGATGTTCAGCACGATCGCGCCGGCGACGGCGCCCGCACCCTCCGCGTCGACCTGGGCGAGCACGTCGAGCACGATGAGCGCGACGAAGCCGATGATCGCGCCGGCCACGAGGGCGACCCACGGCGTCTGGCGCTTGCCGGTGAGCGAGAGGAACTTCGGGTAGTACCCGGCGCGCGAGAGCGAGTACATGTTGCGCCCGTAGGCGAACATGATGCCCTGCAGCGACGCGAGCAGGCCGATGAGCGCGAAGAGCGCGAGCACGGCGGCGAGTTCGTCGCCGACGATCGCCCGGAAGCCGTCGAGCAGCGGCTCCCCCGCGGTGCCCGTGGCCTCCGCACCGACGACGCCGGTGTTCAGGAACAGCACGAGCAGGCCGGTCACGATGAGGGTGGCGCGCGCGATGAGGCCGGCCTTCGGGATGTCGCGGACCGGGTCCTTCGACTCCTCGGCCGCGAGCGGCAGCTCCTCGATGCCGAGGAAGAACCACATCGCGAACGGCAGTGCGAAGAGGATCGGCAGCACGCCGTGCGGCAGGAACGCCGTCTGCCCCGCATCGGGGACGATGTCGAAGAGCTTGTCCCACGAGAACTGGCCGGAGAAGATCGCCATCGCGCTGAAGACGAGCAGGATCGCGATCGAGATGATCGAGACCACGATCGCGAACTTGAACGAGATGCTCGCGCCGGCCGCGTTGATGCCGATGAACACGAGGTAGAGGATCACCCACCAGATCCACTGGGGCATCGAGAAGCCGAGCAGCTCGCTCGTGATGGCGTCGGCGTACGAGCCGGAGAAGAACACGATCACCGCGGTCGTCGCGACGTACTCGATGGTCTCGGCGAGGCCGGTGACGAAACCGCCCCACGGCCCCATCGCGGCACGCGAGAAGGAGTACGCCCCGCCCGTGTGCGGCATCGCCGACGACATCTCGCCGATCGAGAAGATGAGCCCGTAGTACATGACGACGAGCACCGCGAAGGCGATGAGCATGCCGCCGAAGCCCGCGAAGTCGATGCCGAAGTTCCACCCAGAGAAGTCGCCCGAGATGACGGCGGCGACGGCGAGGCCCCAGAGGCCCCACACCCCGGCGGTGCGGGTGAGCTTGCGTTTCTCGAAGTACCCGGAGTCGGCGGTCGTGTACTTCACTCCCGAGACCTTGAGCGTGTCCTTGGTCATGGCGGTTCCCTTGCTCTCTCGAAGCGCGCAGCCGCAGCAGCGCGGGGGTGGGATGCGTTGGCCTGAACTATAGAGCGCCCAATGGTTGCTCGTACAGACCTTTTTGAAAAGCTCTCGATCGAACTGCTCATGCACCGTGCGGGAATCGCCGAACCGTTTCCTGCGAGCGTGTGGTGTAATGGTCGGCAATACCCACCATTCACGACTCGAGGAGGCGTCATCGGATGACGGCACCCACCGGATACCTCACCCTCGACGCACTGCATGGCGCGGTCGCCGACGGCCACGTCGACACCGTGATCGTCGCGTTCACCGACATGCAGGGGCGCTTGATCGGCAAGCGCGTCTCGGCGCGGCTCTTCCTCGAAGACGTCGCCGCCCACGGTGCCGAGTGCTGCAACTACCTGCTCGCCGTCGACGTCGAGATGAACACCGTCGACGGCTACGCGATGTCGAGCTGGGAGCGCGGCTACGGCGACATGGCGATGATCCCCGACTTCTCGACGCTGCGCATGGCGCCCTGGCTCGAGGCGACGGCGCTCGTCACGGCCGACCTGCAGTGGCTCGACGGCACTCCGGTCGAGGCCTCGCCCCGGCGCATCCTGCAGCGGCAGCTCGAACGCCTCGCCGAGCGCGGGCTCACGGCCTTCGTGGGCACCGAGCTCGAGTTCGTCGTCTTCGACGATTCGTTCCGCTCCGCCTGGCAGAAGGGCTACCGCGACCTCACCCCTGCGAGCGACTACAACATCGACTACGCGCTGCTCGCCTCGACCCGCATGGAGCCGCTGCTCCGCGACATCCGGAACTCGATGGACGGCGCGGGCATGTACTGCGAGGGCGTGAAGGGCGAGTGCAACCTCGGCCAGCAGGAGATCGCCTTCCGCTACACCGATGCGCTCGGCACGTGCGACAACCACTCGGTCTACAAGAACGGTGCGAAGGAGATCGCCGATCGGCACGGCAAGTCGCTGACGTTCATGGCGAAGTTCAACGAGCGCGAGGGCAACAGCTGCCACATCCACATCTCGCTGCGTGGAGAGGACGGCGAGGCCGTCTTCAGCGACCCGGATGCCCCGCACGGCATGTCCACCCTCTTCCGCCGGTTCCTCGCGGGCCAGGTGGCCGCGATGCGCGAGCTCACGCTCTTCTCCGCCCCGAACATCAACTCCTACAAGCGCTACGTGGCCGGCAGCTTCGCCCCCACGGCCATCGCCTGGGGCCTCGACAACCGCACGTGCGCGTTGCGCGTCGTGGGTCGCGGGCTCGGCATGCGCGTCGAGAACCGGGTGCCGGGCGGCGACGTGAACCAGTACCTCGCCGTCGCGGCGCTCATCGCCGCGGGACTCGCCGGCATCGACGGCGAACTCGAGCTCGACGACCTCTTCGAGGGCAACGCCTACGAGAGCGACGTGGCGCGGGTGCCCGCGACGCTCCGCGAGTCCGCCGAGCTCTTCGCCGGCTCCGCGATCGCACGTGAGGCGTTCGGCGACGAGGTCGTCGACCACTACCTGAACAACGCGCGCATCGAGCTCGCCGCCTACGACGCGGCCGTGACGGACTGGGAGCGGGTGCGTGGTTTCGAACGACTCTGAGCGGATCGTCCCGGCCCCGGTGATCGGCATCACGACCTACCTCGAGCAGGCGCAGAGCGGGGTCTGGGACGTGCGCGCCTCCTTCCTCCCGAAGGTCTACATCGACGCCGTGACCGACGCCGGCGGCATCGCCGTGCTGCTTCCGCCCCAACCGGCCGACGCCGCGATCGCGCATGCGGTGCTCGGCGCGCTCGACGGACTCATCGTCTCGGGCGGCGCCGACGTCGACCCCGCGCGATACGGCCAGGCGCGGCACGACCGCACCGGCGCACCGCGCACCGATCGCGACGACTGGGAGGACCTGCTGCTGACGACCGCGATCGGGCTCGAGCTGCCCTTCCTCGGCATCTGCCGCGGTGCGCAGATGCTGAACGTGGCGCTCGGCGGCACGCTCGTGCAGCACCTGCCCGACGTCGTCGGCAGCGACGCCTACCAGCCCGGCCCCGCGCAGTTCGGCGAGACCTCGGCGACCGTCGAGCCCGGCTCCCGTCTCGCAGCGGTGCTCGGCGATGCCCCCGCGCCGCTGCCGATCCACGTGTACCACCACCAGGCGCTCGACGAGGTCGCCGACGGCCTTCGGGTCACCGCACGCACCGACGACGGGGTCATCGAAGCCGTCGAGCTCGAGACGGTGCCGTTCGGCATCGGCGTGCAGTGGCACCCCGAAGAGAACGCCGCCGACCGCCGCCTCTTCGCCGGCCTCGTCGACGCCGCCCGCGAGCACCGGGCAGCCCGCCCGGCGACCGCCCACTCCGAAAGGACCGACCAGTGACCCACACGATCGTCAACCCCGCCGACGAGAGCGTCGTGACCACGGTCGCCGCCGCCTCGATCGACGACACGGATGTCGCGATCGCCCGGGCCGCAGCGGCCCAGCGCGACTGGGCGCGACTCGCCCCCGTCGACCGGGCCCGGCTCCTCCGCCGCTTCGCCGATGCCGTCGACGGTGCGGTCGAAGAGCTCGCGACGATCGAGATGCGCAACTCGGGGCATCCGATCGGCCAGGCCCGGTGGGAAGCCGGGCACGTGCGAGACGTGCTCGAGTACTACTCCGCTGCGCCCGAACGCCTCTTCGGCCGGCAGATCCCCGTCGCCGGCGGCCTCGACGTCACCTTCCAGGAGCCGCTCGGCGTCGTCGGCGTGATCACGCCGTGGAACTTCCCCATGACGATCGCGGCCTGGGGGTTCGCGCCCGCGCTCGCGGCCGGCAATGCGGTCGTGCTGAAGCCCGCCGAGTGGACCCCGCTCACGAGCATGCGCCTCGCAGAGCTCGGACTCGAGGCGGGCCTGCCCGACGGGCTCTTCCAGGTCGTCCCCGGCAAGGGATCGGTCGTCGGCCAGCGCTTCGTCACGAACGAGACCGTGCGCAAGATCGTCTTCACCGGCTCGACCGAGATCGGCAAGCAGATCATGTCGGGCTGCGCCGACCAGGTGAAGCGCGTGACGCTCGAGCTCGGCGGCAAGAGCGCCAACATCGTCTTCGCCGACTCCGACCTCGAACGGGCCGCCGCGACCGCGCCGTACGGGGTCTTCGAGAACGCCGGCCAGGACTGCTGCGCCCGCAGTCGCATCCTCGTCGAGCGCAGCGTCTACGAGCGGTTCATGGAGTTGCTCGAGCCCGCGGTGGCCGGGGTGCGCGTGGGCGATCCCGCCGACGAGTCGACCGAGATGGGCCCGCTCGTCGCGGCCGCCCACCTCGACCGGGTGCGTTCCTTCGTTCCGGATGACTCGGAGCTCGCGTTCCGCGCCTCCGCCCCGACCGGTCCCGGCTTCTGGTTCCCGCCCACCGTGCTCACCCCGGCGCGCGATTCGCGCACCGCGCGCGAGGAGATCTTCGGCCCCGTCGTCTCGGTGTTCCCGTTCGACGACGAAGACGACGCGATTCGCTTCGCGAACGCGAGCGAGTACGGACTCTCGGGATCGATCTGGACCCGCGACCTGAGCCGCGGCATCCGCGTCGCCCGGGCGATCGACTCGGGCAACCTCTCGGTGAACTCGCACTCGTCGGTGCGCTACTCGACGCCGTTCGGCGGCTTCAAGCAGTCGGGCCTCGGCCGCGAGCTCGGCCCGGATGCACCCCTCGCCTTCACCGAGACCAAGAACGTCTTCCTCGCCGTCGACTGACCCGCACGACCCTACGACAGGAGCACCATGACCGACCTTCCACGCATCGACCTCACCCAGCGCCTCGCCGGCCGCGTGGCCGTGATCACCGGCGGCGCCTCGGGCATCGGTCTCGCGACCGCCAAGCGCCTCGCCGCCGAGGGCGCCCGCGTCGTCATCGGCGACATGGACGCCTCGACCGGGCCGGCCGCCGCCGAACTCGTCGGCGGGTTGTTCGTGCAGGTCGACGTCACCGATCAGGCCCAGGTCGACCACCTCTTCGACGAGGCCGCCCGCGTCTACGGCTCGGTCGACATCGCGTTCAACAACGCGGGCATCTCCCCGCCCGACGACGACTCGATCGAGACGACCGAGCTGCCCGCCTGGCAGAAGGTGCAGGACGTCAACCTCAAGTCGGTCTACCTCTGCTCGCGCGCGGCCCTTCGGCACATGGTCGCGCAGGGGCGCGGCTCGATCATCAACACGGCGTCGTTCGTCGCGGTGCTGGGGTCGGCGACCTCGCAGATCTCGTACACCGCCTCGAAGGGCGGCGTGCTCGCGATGAGCCGGGAGCTCGGCGTGCAGTTCGCCCGGCAGGGCATCCGCGTGAACGCCCTCTGCCCGGGCCCCGTGAACACGCCCCTGCTCCAGGAGCTGTTCGCGAAGGACCAGGAGCGCGCCCAGCGCCGCCTCGTGCACATCCCCGTGGGCCGCTTCGCCGAACCCGAGGAACTCGCTGCGGCGGTCGCGTTCCTCGCGAGCGACGACGCCTCGTTCATCACCGGCTCGACGTTCCTCGTCGACGGCGGTATCAGCTCGGCCTACGTCACTCCGCTCTAGGCTCGAACCATGGCGGTCGCGGAGGAGAACGAGCAGGCGGAGCCCGCCGAGGTGCCGGGCATCGAGGTGACGAACGCCGAGGTGCTGAGCGCCGGGCTGCTGCTGACGCCGGCGCGGCCCGCCAACGCCTTCGAGGAGACGGTGCAGCGACTGCTGCAGTCGATCCGGCTCGGGCTCATCGGACCGGGTGAGCGCCTGCCCGCCGAGCGCGAGCTCGCGACGATGCTCGAGGTCAGCCGCGACACGCTGCGCGAGGCGATCGCCTCCCTCGCCGAAGCCGGATGGGTGGTGGCCCGACGCGGGCGCTACGGCGGCACGTTCGTCTCCGACGAGCTGCCCGTCGCGCTCCCAGCGGCGCCGGGCACGACCGACGATCCCTTCGTGACATCCGCCCGCCTCGAGGACACGCTCGCGCTTCGCTCGGTCATCGAGGTCGGCGCGGCGCGGCGCGCCGCCGAGAGCGAGCTGACCGCCAACGATCGCGAACGGCTCTGGCAGGCCTACGAGGAGTGCAGCGGCGCCGCCGGCGAGCAGTACCGCATGGCGGACTCCCGCCTGCACCTGCTGATCGCCGAGGTGCTCGGCGCGCCGAGCGTCATCCCGCTCGTCGCCGACGTGCGCATGCGCGTCAACGAACTGCTCGACGGCATTCCGCTGCTCGCCCCGAACATCGCGCACTCGAACGAGCAGCACCGCGCCATCGTCGGTGCGATCCTCCGCGGCAGCCCCGACGATGCCGCCAGCGCCATGGCCGAGCACCTCGAGGGCACAGAGGCGCTGCTGCGCGGCTTCTACGCCTGAGACGAGAGACCGCGACATCCGCTCGCGTCGCCGACGTCGAGAAGTCGCAGATGGTGATCAATCCGCCTCGGACGTCGCCATCTGCGACCTTTCGGCGCGCCCCAGGGGAGGAACGGCCCGGGCGGGAAGCGGAACGGGCGAGGAGTACACGGCCTGAGACGCGGGAACGGGCCGCCTCCCGAAGGAGACGACCCGTTCCGCGGACCCGATGCGGGTCGCCTGCGAACTCAGAGGAACGCGAAGGGCAGCATCGCGAGTCCGAAGACGAGGGCGCCGAACGCGACGAGCACGGTGCCCGCGAGCATCACGCCGTTCAGCACGATGCCCCAGATGGCCATGGTGCGCGCCGCGGGCTCGCGCTTCAGCGCCAGGATGCCGAGCACGAGCCCGATCACCGGCACGAAGAAGGTGGAGCTCGCCACGATGGAGACGAGTCCGAGCACGAGGCTCGCGATGCTGAACCCGTTCGTCTCCGCGGCCGGCGCGGCGTAGGGGTTCGGCTCCGCGAACGGCGCCTGGGTTGCGGTGTCGGTGACGGTGGTCATGTGATTGCTCCTGTTCGTGGATGCCCGTTGTGGGCGTGCTTCCACGCTACGGACCCGCGGAATCGCGCGGTATGGGGCTATCCCCCCGATACCATCGGATGGATCCCCACCCTTCGACTCCCATGAAACGGAGCAGCATGACTCTGCCCTGGACCATCCACGGCGACGGCAAGAACGTCAATCCCGGCGAGGTCGTCGCCCCCGGCGAGCGCCTCAGCTGGCCCCGCACGATCGGCCTCGGCGCCCAGCACGTCGTGGCCATGTTCGGTGCGACGTTCCTCGTCCCGATCCTCACGGGCTTCCCGCCCGCGACGACCCTGTTCTTCTCGGGCCTCGGCACGATCCTCTTCCTCGTCATCACGAAGAACCGGGTGCCGAGCTACCTGGGCTCCTCGTTCGCGTTCATCGCCCCGATCAGCGCCGCGATGGGCGCGAAGGGCATCGGCGACCCCATGGGCGCCGCGCTCTTCGGCATCGTCGTCGTCGGCGTGCTGCTCGCTCTCGTCGGCCTCCTCGTGCAGTGGGTCGGCACGCGCTGGATCGACGTGCTCATGCCGCCCGTCGTCGCAGGTGCGATCGTCGCGCTCATCGGCTTCAACCTGGCGCCCGCCGCGAAGAACAACTTCATGCTGGCCCCGCTGACCGCGCTCATCACGCTCGCGGCCGTCATCATCGCGAGCGTCGCCTTCCGCGGCATCCTCGGTCGCATGTCGATCCTCGTCGGCGTCGTGATCGGCTACATCGCCGCGGCGATCCAGGGCGAGATCGACTTCGCGCGCATCGAGGACGCCGCGTGGATCGGCCTGCCGACCTTCCACCTGCCCGCGAACCCCTTCGCCGACGCCGCCGTATGGGGCTTCCTCCCCGCCTTCCTGCCGGTCGTGCTCGTGCTCATCGCCGAGAACGTCGGTCACATCAAGGGCGTCGCGCAGATGACCGACCCGTCGGTCAACAAATCCACCGGTCGCGCACTCTTCGCCGACGGCCTCGCGACCACCATCGCCGGCTTCTTCGGCGGCTCGGGCACCACGACCTACGGCGAGAACATCGGCGTCATGGCCGCGACCCGCATCTACTCGACCGCCGCCTACTGGATCGCCGGCATCGTCGCGGTGCTGCTCGGCCTCTCCCCCAAGTTCGGCGAGGTCATCAACACGATCCCGGCGGGCGTGCTCGGCGGCGTCACCACGGCGCTGTACGGCCTCATCGGCATCATCGGCGTGAAGATCTGGCTCGACAACAAGGTCGACTTCTCGAAGCCCGTGAACCAGTTCACCGCGGCCACGGCCCTCATCATCGGCATCGCCGACTTCACCTTCGCGGTCGGCGGCGTCTCGTTCAACGGCATCGCGCTCGGCACGATCGCCGCGATCGTGATCTACCACCTCATGAACGGCATCGCCAAGGCGCGCGGCACGAACTGAAGCGCGGCTCGCACCGAGCCGGAGCACGAACACGGATGCCCCGGGGCCGATCGGCCCCGGGGCATCCGTCGTCGGAGCGGAAGGTCAGGCGAAGAGCGCCTCGACCGGCCCGCGCGCGAAGTAGACGAGGAAGCCGGCCGCGACGATCCAGAGCAGCGGGCTGATCTCGCGGGCCTTGCCCGACAGCGAACGCACGACGACCCAGGCGATGAAGCCCGCGCCGATGCCGTTGGCGATCGAGTACGTGAGCGGCATGACCGTGACGGCGAGGAACACCGGCAGCAGCACCGAGAACTCCGAGAAGTCGATGTGCTTGATCTGCGCCATCATGAGCGCACCCACGATGACGAGCGCCGCAGAGGCGACCTCGGTCGGCACGATCGAGACGAGCGGCGTGAAGAACATCGCCGCGAGGAAGAGCAGACCCGTCACGATGTTCGCGAGGCCCGTGCGCGCGCCCTCGCCGATGCCGGCACCCGACTCGATGAAGACCGTGTTCGACGACGCGGAGGCGTAGCCGCCCGCGACGGCGCCGACGCCCTCGACGATCAACGCGGACTTCAGGCGCGGGAAGTCGCCCTTCGCGTCGGCGAGCTGCGCCTCCTTCGAGAGACCCGTCATCGTGCCCATGGCATCGAAGAAGTTCGTGAAGACGAGCGTGAAGACGAGCATGACGGCGGCGAGCACGCCGATGCGCTCGAAGCTGCCGAACGAGACCTGTCCGACGAGCGAGAGGTCGGGCAGGCCGACGATCGAGCCCGTGAGCTCGGGCACCGAGAGGCTCCAGCCGCCGGCGTTGAACTCGTCGCCGGCGAACATCGGGCCGAGGTTCCAGATCGCCTCGACGACGACCGCGAGCACGGTGCCCGAGACGAGTCCGATGAGGATGCCGCCCTTGACCTTGCGAGCCACGAGGATGCCCGTGAGCAGGAGGGTGAAGATGAAGACGAGGGTCGGCACGGTTGCGACGGAACCGGCGATGCCGAGGCCGACGGGCGGCGAGGAGGCGCCGGTCGCGGTGACGAATCCGGCGTTCACGAATCCGATGAAGGCGATGAAGAGGCCGATGCCGACCGTGATCGCGAGCTTCAGCTGGATCGGCACCGCGTCGAAGATGAGACGGCGGAGGCCGGTCGCCGCGAGCAGCACGATGATGAGGCCGTTGATGACCACGAGGCCCATCGCCTCGGGCCAGGTCACCTGGCCGACGACGGAGACCGCGAGGAACGAGTTGATGCCGAGGCCCGCGGCGAAGCCGAAGGGCAGGCGTGCGACGAGGCCGAACAGGATCGTCATGACACCGGCGGTCAGGCCGGTCACTGCGGAGACCTGGGCGAACCCGAGCTGGTTGCCGTCGACGTCGACGCCGGCCGACAGGATGATCGGGTTGAGGATCACGATGTAGGCCATCGTCACGAAGGTGACGATGCCGCCGCGCACCTCGTTGCCGACGGTGGAGCCGCGCTTGGTGATCTCGAAGAATCGGTCGATGGGGTGCGACGGCTTCGCGCTCGGCTCTGCCGCTTCGGGGGTCGTTTCGGGGGTCGTCTCAGTGGTCATCCGGGAACCTTCGATGAGGGACGCGCCGGGGGCGGCGCGACGGGTGGACTGGAGCTGCTCAGCTGAACAGCTTGATGATGTGCTCGCCCACGATCAGGTAGAGACCGAAGATCACCGCGAGACCGCTCACGATGAAGCAGGTCCACGCCCCGACGAGCGCGGCGCGTTTCTGCCCCTCGCTCAGCGGGCTCTTCTTCGCCGCCTTGGCCGCCCGCTTCTCAGCCTGGCGGATCTCGGCGGGCGTCACCACGGTGATCGCGTCGGTGAACTCGGCGGGCGTCACGATGGGCGTTCGCCCCGAGATCGTGAGGAGCCGGACGCCGAGCGAGTATGCGGAGACGACGACGACGGTGCCGATCATCGCGGTGACGAAGACGAGGAGGAACGCGAACCAGTCGATCACGAGGCCACCTTCTTCTTCGGCTTGGGGTTGCGCTTGATCTTCACCGCACGGCCCGAGTGGGCGACCTCGCTCACCACGTTGTGGTGGGAGACCTCGTTGCGGCGCGACCAGAGGAAGATGCCGACGATCACGGAGACGCCGACGATCGTGTCGATGATGATGCCGACGACGCCGAGGTGGGCGACGACCGCGGCGAGGGCGCCGACGCCACCCGCGGCGGGCAGCGTCAGGAGCCAGCCGACGCCGATGCGGCCGGCGGTGCGCCAGCGCACCTTCGATCCGCGGCGGCCGAGGCCGGAGCCGATGACCGAGCCCGAGGCGACCTGCGTGGTCGACAGTGCGAAGCCGACGTGGCTCGACGCGAGGATCGTCGCGGCGGTGGCGGTCTCGGCGGCGAAGCCCTGCGCCGGCTTCACGTCGGTGAGACCGGTGCCGAGGGTCTTGATGATGCGCCAGCCGCCCATGTACGTGCCGAGGGCGATCGCGACGGCGCACGTGACGATGACCCAGAGCTGCACCTCGGCGCCGGCGGGCTGCAGGCCCGCGGCGACCAGCGTGAGAGTGATGACGCCCATCGTCTTCTGGGCGTCGTTGGTGCCGTGCGCCAGGGCGACGAGCGACGAGGAGAAGATCTGCGCGTGGCGGAACCGGTCGCGCCCGTCGGGCTTGCCGTCGTACCGACGCGTGATGGCGTAGGCGAGCTTCGTCGCGGTGTAGGCGATGAGCCCCGCAGTGAGCGGAGCGAGCAGCGCGGGCAGGATGACCTTCGACATCACGACCGCGAAGTCGATCGCGCCGACGCCGAACCCGACGAGGGCAGCACCGATCAGGCCGCCGAACAGGGCGTGGCTCGACGACGACGGCAGGCCGAGCAGCCAGGTGATCATGTTCCACACGATCGCGCCGATGAGGCCGGCGAAGATGAGCTCGGGTGTGATGAGCACACCGCCGTCGCCCTCTTTGATGATGCCGCCGGAGATGGTCTTGGCCACCTCGGTCGAGAGGAAGGCGCCGACGAGGTTCAGGATGGCGGCGAGGCCGACCGCGACCTTGGGCTTCAGCGCGCCCGTGGCGATGGGGGTGGCCATCGCGTTGGCCGTGTCATGGAACCCGTTGGTGAAGTCGAAGAAGAGCGCCAGTGCGATGACCAGCACGACGATGAGGGTGAGATCCACCGGCGCCTTTCGTAGCTAATACAGCCTCTGGGATCGGTGAAGCCCGCGCCCTGGGAGGGATTTCACCAGATGTTCAGGGGATGTGCCTTGCAGGAGCAAAGTCCGCCGTGCACCCATAGATACTACGTGACGGAACCGGGCTCCTCCACCACCGTAGCGAGGTCGGCACCGAACACGAAGGTGCGCTGCACCGTGCCGCCGGCGAGCACGTCGGGCAACCACCGGCGAGCGTCGTCCCACATCTCGTCGAGCGGGATCTCGCGCACGTCGAACCACTCGGGATCGAGCTCGTCGGACGGCACGGGCTCCCCCGTCCAGTTGCGGCACACGAAGACGTTGGATTCCTGGCTCCAGGACTCCTTGTGCGGGAACACGTAGCTCAGGATGCCGCGCGGCTCGAGGTCGTCGGCGGCCACGACGAGACCGGACTCCTCGAAGATCTCGCGCACCGCGGCATCCGTCGCCGACTCGCCCGGTTCGAGCTTGCCGCCGGGCGCCACGAAGTTGCCCATGCCGAGCCCGTGCTTCTTGCGCCCCAGGAGCACCTCGACGCGGCCTCCGTGCTCGCGCAGGAGGTAGCAGACGCACACCTGGGGCAGTGACATGCTCAGCCGAAGAGGATCTTCGCCTCGTCGTACCGGGCCTGCGGCACCTGGTTGAGCGAGCCGACGGCCTCGGCGATCGACACCGTCTCGATGTCGGTGCCCCGAAGGGTGACCATCGAGCCCCACGCGCCCTCGTAGACCGCGTCGACGGCGGCCATGCCGAGGCGCGTCGCGAGCACGCGGTCGAACGCGGTCGGCTCGCCGCCGCGCTGGATGTGGCCGAGCACCGTGGCACGGGACTCGATGCCCGTGCGCTCCTCGATCATGGGCGCGATGAGCTCGGCGATGCCGCCGAGGCGGGGGCGGTTGAACGCGTCGAGGCCCTTGTGCGAGTGCGCCTCCTCCATGCCCTCGAACTTGAAGCCCTCGGCCACGACGACGAGCGGCGCACGACCGCGATCGCGCACGGACTCGACCCACTCGGTGATCTGCTCGATCGACTGCGGCTGCTCGGGGATGAGGATCGCGTGCGCACCGCCGGCCATGCCCGAGTGCAGGGCGATCCAGCCGACGTGGCGGCCCATGACCTCGAGCACCATGCAGCGACCGTGCGAGTCGGCCGTCGTGCGCAGGCGGTCGATGGCCTCGGTCGCGATCTGCACGGCCGTGTCGAATCCGAACGAGTAGTCGGTGGCCGCGAGGTCGTTGTCGATGGTCTTCGGAACGCCGATGACCTTGATGCCGCCCTCGTCCCACAGGCGGCGCGCCGCCGTGAGCGTGCCCTCGCCGCCGATCGCCATGATCGCATCGATGCCGTTGCGGTCGAGCATCTCCTGGATCTTCTCGGGGCCGCCGCCCTCGCCCTCGAACGGGTTGGTGCGGCTCGAGCCGAGGATCGTGCCGCCCTGCTTGGCGAGGCCGCGCACGTCGTGGCGCACGATCGGCACCAGGTCGTCTTCGACGACGCCCCGCCAGCCGTTGCGGAATCCGACGAACTCGGTGTCGTACGAGATGACGCCCTTCAGCACGGATCCGCGGATGACCGCGTTGAGGCCGGGGCAGTCGCCGCCCGATGTGAGGATGCCGATCTTCATGCTCGTGGGACTCCTTGTTGCTCAGGGGGATTCGTCGCCGGAGCCGCTTCATCGGGGCACGACTCCGGGAAGTCTAGCGAACCTCGACTTCCCCGTACGACGCCGACGAGGTGCCCCCGAGCGGTCACTGCCGGCCGAGCCGACCGCCCGGCCGTCGCCCGCCTACAGGGCGCCGTCGAGCGCCTGCCGCAGCAGGTGCTGGAGGGCGTCCAGCTGCACGGAGTCCGCCGAGCCCGGCTCGACGTCGCTGCCGTCGAGCGCACGCGCCGCGAGCCCCTGCTTCGAGTCGATGAGTTCGGCGATGCGCGCGTCGATCGTGTGCGCGGCGATGATGCGCCATGCGGTGACGGGCTCGTCCTGGCCGATGCGGTGCACGCGGTCGATCGCCTGCGTCTGCTCGGCCGCGGTCCAGCTGAGCTCGGCGAGCACGACGTTCGACGCGGCCTGCAGGTTCACTCCGACACCTGCGGCCGTGAGCGAGCAGACGGCGACGGCGACCTCGGGGTCGTTGTTGAACGCGTCGATCGCGGCCTGGCGCTGCAGGGCGGTCTGGTCGCCGCGCAGCGACACGGTGCGCAGCTCCCGTGCGGCGAAGGCCGCCTCGGCCTGGTCCATGACGTCGATGTGCTTGGCGAAGAACACGACCTTGCCGACCGAGCGGGCGAGCTGGGCGGCGTAGTCGGCCGCGAGACCGGCCTTGGCCTGACCGATGCGGCGCACCATCGTGAAGACGTTCTCGCCCGACTTCGTCGCCTTCGACTCCTCGAGCTCCGCGCTCGCGACGGCGCGGATGAACTGGTCGCGCTGGTCGTCGTCGAGGTCGCCGACGCGCAGGTGCCGCGCCTCGACGAGCGCCCGGAAGCGCCCTGCGAGACGGTTGCCGAGCTCGCGCTCGGCGGCACGAACGGAGCGCCCGAGCTCGTCGTCGAGTTCGACGGGCAGGTCGGCGATGCGCTTGGCGGGCAGGTCGGCGGCAACGTCGACCTTGCGCCGGCGCACGATGCCGAGGTCGATCACGGCACGGCGGGCCGCGCTGTAGAAGCCGGGCTCCGCCGGCGTGAGACCCGTCTCCTCGAGCTTGCCGAGCAGTTCGGGCGAGGGCTTGTCGCCCTCGATCCAGCCGAGGAACTTCCAGATCGCGCGGAAGTCGTCGACGTCGTTGATGAGCGGCGTGCCGGTGAGGGCGAGCAGCAGGGGGTCGCCGCCCGGCGCGGTCCGACGGATGCGGTCGGCGAGGGCGAGCACGTTCTTCGACCGCTGCGACTGCAGGTTCTTGATGAAGTGCGCCTCGTCGACGACCATGCCCTTGAATCCGAGGGTCGACAGCCACGCCATGTGCCGGTCGAGCACGTCGTAGTTGACGACCACGACGTCGGCGAAGGCGTCGAGCGTGTCGCCGTCGCCGTGGATGACGGTCGCACGGCGATGCGGGGTCCACCGCTCGACCTCGCGCGCCCAGTTCATCTTCACGACGTTCGGCACGACGGCGAGCAGCGGGTAGGCGCCGGCGACGGATGCCGCGAGCACCGACTGCGCCGTCTTGCCGAGACCCGGCTCGTCGGCGAGCAGGAACGTGCGGTGCCCGAGGCGGGCGCTCTCGATGAAGCGCGCCTGGTGCTTCATGAGTTCGAGGCCGCGCGGCGCGAGCCGGTCGACCTTCGGCGCTTCGGGCAGCTCCATCGTGGCGGCCTGACCGCCGGAGCCGACCTCGAAGGACTTGAACAGCGGCCCGAGCAGCTCCCAGTTGGCGAGCCGGCGCACCGGCACGACCGGAGCGGCCTGCTTCGAGAAGTCGGGCGGGAGGAACGGGTTCGCGAGCTGTCGCGAGCGAACGGATGCCGGGATCACCTGGTTCTCGCTGAGCACGGGCTTCACCTCGGCTTCGCGGGTGATGATGAGCTCGTCGGGCGAGAGCTCCGCGCCCGACTCGAGCAGCCAGTCGCGACGGAACCGCTGCGCGACCGTGGAGATCGAGGCGTCGGGCTCGAGCAGCGCGATGAGGCTCGTGTCGCGGGCGGCGGTCTTCGCGAGGATCTGCGCGATGCCGTCGAGTCGCTTGAGGAGCTCGGAGCGCGCGGCATCCGTGATCTCGGTGTCGGCCTTGACCCGTGCGCGCTCTTCGCGCATGAGGAGTGCGATCACCTGGAACTTCGTGCGATTCGTCGGGCCGAGCTTGCCCTTCTGCGCCTTCTGCTCCACCTCGCGCACCTTGCGCGCGAGGATCGGGATGATCGGTGCGTCATCGTCGCGCGAACGCGTTCGCTGCCGCTGCCTCGTCTGGGCCAATGGTCCTCCAGTGTCTGGGCCGAATCCGGCACCCCCCTCGACATCGTGAGATGTTCGAGACCGCTCGGCGGCACCGAACTGGTCGGTGGCCCGCGGTGCGCGAATCCCGAACCGAGCAGCGCGCGAGCTCAGGTTCATTCACACCCAGCTCACGCGGTCGGACGAAGAACGGATTCGTCGTGCGCAGGACCAGTCTAGCGTCAACCCCGTGCAGGATCGGCGCGACAGGCCTACCCTTGCCTCATGGACGGTCTCGCAGGGGCGGGCGACGGCGTCTCGCCCGACGACGATTTCACGGTGTCGCAGGATACGGAGTTCGACGAACCCGACGACGTCGCCGACGACGACGAGCGCTCGATCGACGACAGCCTCGACGACGAGCTGCCCGGCGTCGACGCCGAGCGCCGGGTCGATCTCGCCGACGACCGCGGCCCCGCCGCAGAGGAGTAGTCGCCGGGCCCCACGGCCGCGGGCGGTTCGGTCAGACCCCGCCGCCGCCTCCGCCGCCGCCCCCGCCGCCCGCGGAGCCGCCGCCGCCCGAGCCGCTCGACCCGGAGCTCGACCCCGACCCCGACCACGACGAGCTCGAGGCCGATGAGAACGACGAGATGCCCGATGCGAGCAGCCCGGCGTTGAAGCCGCTCGACCCGGCGTACCACGTGGGTTCCGTGCCGACCTGTTCGTGCAGCGCGGAGAGCACCTCGGCCCATTCGCGCTCGAGGCCGAACAGCACGGCGTAGGGCAGCAGTCGCTCGTTGAGCTTCAGCACGGTGACGGGGTCGAGCTCGACGGTCGCGACCGGCGCGCCCGCGGCGTCCGTCGGAGCCGCACCGGCGTCGGTTGCCGCCGACCGCTCCACTCGCAGCGCTCCACTCGGGCTCTGCAGCACGCGGAGCCGGTCGGCCTCGGCGAGGAGGATGTAGAGGCGCAGGCCCTCGAGGTGATCGTGCAGCGCGCGGCCCTGTTCGGTGAACGGGCGCACCCCGGCGATCGTGACGAGCGTCGCGACCGCCGCGAGGATCGCGACGACGAAGCAGATCGCCGGCCAGAACCCGCCCATCTGGTTGTCGAGCGCGATGACGCCGAGCACGAACGAGAGGGTCGCGGCGACGGCGGCGACCACGAGGAGCAGCACCCGGAGCCCGACGGCGGGTCGGCGCCGCAGCCCGGCCGAGACCACGCGCTTGCCGACCGCCTGGTTGATCGCGTACAGGCGCTTGCCGAGCGCCGTGTCGTTCGCGAGCTCTCGCCGCTCCCCCGCGCGGCGGTCTCCGAAGAGCGCCGAGACGACCGCGTCGGCGTCGGGGTCGGCCGGGCCGCCCGCCCCCACGTACTCGACGGCGTACTTCTTCTTGCCGGACTCGACGATGCGCAGCTGGCCGGCGACCGCTCGTTCGAGGATCGTCGCCGTCACGCCCTTGGCCGATGCTCCGACGAGATCGGCGGCGAGCAGCGTCGAGACGCCGGCGGGCGGCTCGTACTGGGCGATGATCGTGCCGCGCCCCGGATGGCTGCGCCAGCGCGAGATGCGCAGGATCAGCGCCGCCGCGGCGGCGAGCACGGCGATCACGGCCGCGATGGCACCGCCGATGGCCGCGGGCGAGGAGCCGAACGACTCGTCGCGCGGAACGAAGGTGCCCTCGGTGAACGCCGCAGCGATGGTGAGGGTCTCGAACGGCTGCACGTCGAGGGCCTCGGCCGTGATGACGGGCGGTTCGGGCTCCTCCTCCAGCGACTCGCAGGGCGTGCTCGAATCCTCGACGCCGCGATAGCAGGCGACGGCGCCGGTCGCCGCCGCGGCGACGTCGTCGCTCAATCGCAGCTCGGCGCTGACCCGTCCGAAGGGCTGGGCCCACCCGGTGCCGTTCACATCCCAGTAGAACTCGTCGACGTCCGCATCGTCGGGCTGCATGGTGACGTTGTGCTGCCGATAGCTGATGACGTACATCTGCTCGCCGTGCACGAAGTCGTCGCCGCGGATCGTGACGAGGACGAAGCCGTCGTCGTCCTCGTCCTCCTCGACCTCGAACGAGCGCGGCGCGCCGGTGCCGTCGGTCACCGTGATCTGTTCGATGTCGGTGGGGTGCCCGCGATACGACCTCGGGAGTGCGCGCCGGATGCCGCGGTTCTGGTCGAACTCGGGGAACCGGGCGACGAGCGTCTCGGTCGCGTCGAGCACCGAGCGTCCGCCGTCATCGCGCGAGAGTTCGTAGACGGCGTCGAACGAATCGAAGGTGAAGTCGTCGGGGCCGTTCGCCGCTCCGACGACGGATGCCGCGGGCACGGCGAGCGTTCGCGACGTGGCCGCAGCGCTCGGTTCGACGGTCACCGCCGCTGCAGCCGGCAGCGCCGCCGTGAGCGCGGCGACGAGGCCGACGACCGCAGCAGCGGTGCCGATGAGTGCGGTTCGGGAGCGGCGCATGCCCCTACGCTAGCGCGGGCGCGGGCCCCGACC
>NZ_JBHURI010000082.1:0-18306 GCF_042673425.1 Agromyces sp. NPDC056965
GGGGCGGATCCGCCCGGGCCGTTCGCGTACCCCGCATCTCGTGGATGCCTGCTCAGTGGATGCCGGTGAGGCTCCCCCACCCAGCGGACAGGCCCGCCTCGCTGCGGCGCTGCGGGACACCCCAGGGGTTGTCGTCGCGAAGCGGCAGGGGAAGCAGGGCCTCCGGCGCGTTCTGGTACGCGACGCCGCGGAGGAACCGCGTGATCGCCGCCGTGCCGACGCTCGTGGCATCGGTCGTCGTGGCCGGGAACGGCCCGCCGTGCTGCATCGCCGCAGTCACCGACACGCCCGTCGGCCATCCGCCGAAGAGTACCCGGCCGCTCGTGTCGGCGAGGGCGTCGACGAGCTCGCGGAGTTCGCTCGTCTCCTCGTCGGTGGCGTGCAGGGTCGAGGTCAGGTTGCCGGGGAACAGCTCACGATGGAGATCGGGCAGCGCAGCGGCATCCGAGTACCGGACGATCACCGACAGCGGACCGAACGATTCCTCGAGGAGCGCATCGGGCTGTGCTCGCAACTGCTCGATCGA
This sequence comes from Agromyces sp. NPDC056965, assembly GCF_042673425.1. NCBI lineage: Bacteria > Bacillati > Actinomycetota > Actinomycetes > Micrococcales > Microbacteriaceae > Agromyces > Agromyces sp. NPDC056965. Next base: position 527 of record NZ_JBHURI010000082.1, read on the forward strand.
CACCTCGACGACGGTCGGCGTCGCGAAGCGCTGCCCGTCGTCGTCGACCCGCACCTCGCCCGTGGCGAGCACCGTGACCCCGTCGGCGCCGAGCACGGCGCTGCGGCGCTCCTCGAACGCCCGACCGATGCCCGGATTCAGGAGGCGGTGCTCGCCGACCGCGGCGGCGGCCTCGGTGAGCTCGCCGAGCTCGGCGCCGGCCGGCACGAAGAGGAAGCCCGGCTTCGTGCAGAGCTGTCCGGCCGAGCCCGCGACGGAGGCCAGGAACCCCTGCAGCAGCTCGGGCTCGGCGGCGACGGCGCCCGGCGTCGCGTAGACGGGGTTCACGCTGCCGAGCTCTCCGTAGAAGGGGATCGGCCGCGGCCGGGTCGCCGCGATGTCGGCGAGCAGCCGGCCGACATGCGTCGAGCCGGTGAACGCGCCCGCGCGGATGCGGTCGTCCTTCAGGAGGGCGACGCCGTTCTGCTGACCCTCGATGAGCTGGAAGACGCCGTCGGGCATGCCCGCAGCGGCGAGCGCCTCGACGACGACCTCGGCGGTGCGGCGGGACAGCTCGAGATGACCCGAGTGCGCCTTGACGATGACGGGGCAGCCTGCGGCGAGGGCCGCCGCCGAGTCGCCGCCCGCGACCGAGAACGCGAACGGGAAGTTCGACGCCGCGAAGTTCAGCACGGGTCCGACCGGCTCGAGCACGCGCCGCACGTCGGGCCGCGGACCGATGACGTACTCGGGGTCGGCCGCGTCGATGCGCGCGTCGAGGTAGGCGCCGTCGACGATCGCCTCGGCGAAGAGACGGAGCTGGTTCGAGGTGCGCCGCACCTCGCCGATGAGGCGCGGCGCGGCGAGGCCGGTCTCGCGCATCGCGATCGCGATGAGTTCGGCGGCGTTGCGGTCGAGGGCGTCGCCCACGGCGACGAGGGCCGCTGCGCGAGCGCGCGGTTCGGTCGCGGCGAAGGCGCGTGCGACCGCGGCGGCCCGTTCGGCGACGTGGTCGAGGGAATCGTCGTCGATGGTCATGGATGCCTCCAGGTTCGTGTGCGGGAATGGCCGCCGGGTGCGCGGTTCGAGCGGAGGTGCGCCGTTCCGACGGCGTCGACGACGCGGAAGCGGCGCACCCGGCGGGGTGGTCAGAAGACGAAGCCCTCGGGGAACGGGTCGTCGTCGTCGAGGAAGTACTGGCCGAGCCCCGTGACCCACGCCCGGCCGGTGATCGTCGGAACCACGGCGGGCACGCTGCCGACGACGGTCTCGCGCAGCAGGCGCCCGGTGAACTCGGTGCCGATGAACGACTCGTTGACGAAGTCCGTGTCGAGGGCGAGCTCTCCGCGCGCGTGCAGCTCGGCCATGCGCGCCGAGGTGCCGGTGCCGCACGGCGAGCGGTCGAACCAGCCCGGATGGATCGCCATCGCGTGCCGCGACCGCACCGCGTCGGAACCGGGCGCGATGAACTCGACGTGATGCACGTGGTCGGCCCCGTCGAGCTCCGGATGCCGCGGCGGAGCCTCGGTGTTGATCGCCTGCATGATCGCGAGCCCCGCTGCGACGATGTCGTCCTTCCGGGCGCGATCGAACGGCAGTCCGACGTCGTCGAGCTCGACGAGCGCGTAGAAGTTGCCGCCGAAGGCGACGGAGTAGGGCACGGTGCCGAAGCCGGGCACCTCGATCGAGGCATCCAGTCGCTCGACGAAGCTCGGCACGTTCTCGATCGTGACGTGCACGGCGCGGCCGCCCTCCACCGCGACCCGGGCGATGACGAGCCCGGCGGGCACGTCGAGCCGGATCTCGGTCACGGGCTCGACCACCTCGACCATGCCCGTCTCGACGAGCACCGTCGCGACGCCGATCGTGCCGTGGCCGCACATCGGCAGGAATCCGCTCGCCTCGATGAACACGACACCCCAGTCGGCGTCGTCGCGCGCGGCCGGCTGCAGGAGCGCCCCCGACATCGAGGCGTGGCCGCGCGGCTCGTTCATGAGCAGGCCGCGCAGCCCGTCGAGGTGCTCCATGGCGTAGATTCGCCGGTCGTTCATGGTGGCGCCGGGGATCCGGCCGACGCCGCCGGTGACGACGCGGGTCGGCATGCCCTCGGTGTGCGAGTCGACGGCCGAGATGACCCGACGCCCACGCATCAGCGGGCCGCCGTCGAAGTCTGCGGCGAACGACGGCCTCGATACAGCGCCGATGACGACCCACGCATCAGCGGGCCGCCAGTGCCGCGAGTGCCCGCTCAGTGTCGATCGTGACCTGGGCGCGCTGCTCATCGCTCAACGGGCCCCGCGGCGGACGCGTCGGTCCGCCGTAGGAGTTGCCGCAGACATCCATCGAGAGCTTGATCGCCTGCACGAACTCGGTGCGCGAGTCCCAGCGGAACACCGCGACGAGCTGCGTGTAGAGCTCGCGCGCCTCGTGCCACTTGCCCTCGACGAGCAGGTTGTAGAGCTCGACCGCCTCCTTCGGGAACGCATTCGGGTACCCCGCGAACCACCCGACGGCGCCGTTCACCATGAGCTCGAACAGCACGTCGTCGGCACCGGCGATGATGTCGATGTCGCAGAGTTCCTTGATCTCGTAGACCCGGCGCACATCGCCCGAGAACTCCTTGATCGCGACGACCTCGGGAATCTCCGCGAGCTTCGCCACGAGCGACGGCACGAGGTCGACCTTCGTGTCGAAGGGGTTGTTGTACGCCATGATCGGCAGCCCGACCTTGGCGACCTCCTCGTAGTGCGCGATGACCTCGCCCTCGTTGGCGCGGTAGACCGTGGGCGGCAGCAGCAGCACGCCGTCGGCGCCGTCCTCGCGGGCCCACTCGGCCCACTTGCGCGCCTGGTGGCTGCCGACACCGTGGGCGCCGGCGATGACGATGCCCCGGCCGTCGACGGCCTCGACGGCGACCTGGATCACCTTGCGCCGCTCCTCGTCGGTGAGCGAGGAGTACTCGCCGAGCGAGCCGTTCGGGCCGACGCCGCGGCATCCGTTGCTCATCAGGAAGTCGACGTGCTCGGCGAACTTGTCGTAGTCCACCGCGAGCCCGGCGGGCGCCGAGTCGTCTGCGGTGAAGGCGAGCGTCGTGGCGACGACGACGCCGCCGAGGTCCATGGTGCTGGTCATCTGATCTTCCGTTCTCTGGTCCGCTGGTCGCGGATCGGTAATATGTGACATATTACTCTGCTCCATCGGCGGTGGCAACCGTCGATTCGCCGATGTCGGGGTGCAGGGTCCCGGCCGCGACGACGCCGCTCTCCCGCGTGAGCGCCGCCACCTCGCCGAGCCGTACCGGTGCGAGCACCGGCCGACGGTCGAATCCCTCGGGCGCCCCGCCGGCGTCCGCCACGATCGCTTCGACCGCCCGGCCGCACGTGCGCCCCTGGCAGGCGCCCAGCCCGGCCCGCGTCGCGAGCTTCATGGCCCGGAGCGGCGCATCCGCCCGGTCGGCGATCGCTCGGCGCGTGACGTTCTCGCACCGGCACACGACGGTGTCGTCGGCGAGCCACGACGTCCAGCCGGGCCGGATGCCGTGCGCGCGCTCGAGTCGCGCCGCGAAGGCGCGCATGCGTCGACGCACGGCGAGCGGACCGCGGATGCGGTCGTCGTCGAGTGAGCCGCCGGCGGCCATGAAGCCCGCCACGGCGCCTTCGGCGAGCGCGGAGTCTGCACCGCCGATGCCGGTGATCTCCCCGGCCGCGTACACGCCGGGCACGCTCGTGCACTGCGCCTCGTCGACCACGACGAAGCGGCCGCGGCGATCGCCCTCGATCACGGCGCCGAGCGCGATCGGCACCTCGAGGCGCGGCGTGAACCCGTGCCCGAGCGCCACGGCGTCGCACGCGACCTCCCGCTCGGTGCCGGCGATGGGGCGCCACTCGGCATCGAGCGCCGAGACGACGACGCCTTCGACCCGGTCGGTGCCGAGCACTCGCACGACGCCGCTGCCGACGCGGTACGGGATGCGGCGGCGGGCGAGGGCGCCCACGTACTCGACGAGTTCACCGGCCTTGCCCGCGAGCTGCCACGGCCGCGGCAGCCACCCCGACGCGAGCGCGCCGAAGCGGGATGCCTCGTGCACCCCGACGACCTCGGAACCGGCGATGGCGAGCGACTGCGCGACCGGCAGGAGGAAGGGACCCGCGCCGCTCACGACCGTGCGCCGGCCGACCGTTACGCCGTCGCGCTTCGCGAGCGCCTGGGCGGCGCCGGCGGTCGTGACGCCGGGAAGGGTCCACCCGGGAACCGGCAGGGCGAGATCGTGGGCGCCCGTCGCGACGACGACGGCGTCGGCCTCGATATCGAGCGCCGTGCGCCCCGCGGCATCCGCTCGGCCCACGACGGCACGCAGGCGCACGGTGCCATCGGATGCCTCGGCCGACCAGACGCTCGCCCCCGTGTGCACCTCGGCGCGGTCGAGCACTCCCCTGAGCCGCTCGAACCGCGCCCACCCGTGCTGGAGACGCCGATCGGTGAGCTGTTCGTGGTGCCGCCAGTACTGGCCGCCGAGTCGGCCGCCCTCGTCGAGCAGCGTGACGTGCGCTCCCGCGGCGAGCGCGGCCTGTGCCGCGGCGAGCCCGGCGGGGCCGCCGCCGAGGATCGCGACGCGCCGCACTCCGGCCGCGCCGGTCGCGCGCGTCACGCGCGCACCTCGCGCTCCACCCGGTCGCCGTCGACGGCCTCGCGCTGGCACGCGCGCACGCCCTCGACGTCGTTCACGGTCACGAGGCAGTCGTGGCAGACTCCGATGCCGCAGAAGACGCCGCGGTCGCCGGTCTGCGCCGTGCGCCATGCCGTGCGACCGGCGCCGATGAGCACGCCGGCGATGGTCTGGCCGTCACGCCCCTCGATGGCCTCGTCGTCGACGGTGATGCGGATCATGCGGTCTCCTGCAGGCTGGCCCGGCCCGGCAGGAACGGGGTCGGGTCGAGGTCGGTCGGTGCGCCGAGCACGGCGTGCGCGACGAGTTCGGCGGTGGCGGGGGCGAGTCCGATGCCGGCGCCCTCATGGCCGGCCGCGTGCACGAGTCCCGCGATGTCGGGGTCGGCGCCGATGACCGGCAGGTGGTCGGGAGCGTACGGGCGGAAGCCGAAGTAGCTGCGGAGCAGCGTGGTCTCCTCGAGGAAGGGGAACAGCCGCACCGCCTTCGCCGCGATCGCTGCTGCCGGGGCGACGCCCGGCCGGTCGTCGAACCCGACGCGTTCACGGCTCGAGCCGATCAGCACCGTGCCGCCCGGGGTCGACTCCACGACGGTCGAGGTCTGCAGGGCCGCATCGCCCGAGCCGACGGCACCCACGTAGTCGCTGTCGTAGACCTTGTGGAACACGCGCTGCGGCATCGGCGTCGTCACGAGGATCACACCGCGTCGCGGCCGGATGTCGAGGCGGGCGCCGAGGCGCGCCGCGACCTCGCCGGACCAGGGCCCCGCGCAGTTCACGACAGCATCGGCCGCGATCGGCCCGGCCGTCGTCATCACGCCCGCGAGGCGCCCCGGCCGGCCGAGCGGGCCGGTCACCTCGCCGATCACGAGTCGGGCGCCGGCGCGGATCGCCGTGTCGAGCAGCGCCTGCGTCGCCGTCGACGGCTGGATCTGGGCGTCGTCGGGATAGTGCACGGCGTGCACGACCTCGGGAGACAGGAACGGCTCGGCCGCGGCGAGCGCCGCGACATCCATCGCCTCGGCGCGGATGCCGGTGACCCGCTGCGCCTCGGCGAACCGCTCGAGCGCCGCCTCACCGCCGTCGAATGCGACGACGATGCCGCCCTTCGCCTCGAACTCGGTCGCCGGCTGGCTCGGCGGCCGGTCGGCGTCGAGCCGCTCGGCGAGCACCCGCCACATCGCGTTCGAGGCGACCGCGAGGTCGGCCTCGGCTCCCGGGGCCTTGTCGCTGACGAGCAGATTGCCCTCGCAACGACTGGATGTCTCGCCGGCCACGCCGACCCGGTCGATCACGACGACGTCGGCGCCGCCCTCGACGAGCGCCAGCGCGCATGCGGCACCGACGATGCCCGAACCGATCACCGCGACTCGCACGATGCACCTCCTCCTCGTCGCCAGTCAACCACCGAGGTAGGCCTCGATGACACGTGGATCCTTCGCGAGATCGGCGGCCGGGCCCTCGAGCGTGGCACTGCCGGTCTCGACGACGTACGCCCGGTCGGCGATCTTCAGGGCTGCACGGGCGTTCTGCTCGACGAGCAGCACCGTCGTGCCCGCCGCGTTCACCGCGGCGATGATCTCCATGACCTGCTTCACGACGAGGGGCGCGAGGCCCATCGACGGCTCGTCGAGCAGCAGCAGCCTCGGCCCGCCGATCAGCGCCCGGCCGATCGCGACCATCTGCTGCTCGCCGCCCGAGAGGGTGCCGCCCTGCTGCGCGCGCCGCTCGGCGAGGCGCGGCATCATGGCGTAGACCTCGTCGAGCCGCGTCGCGATCGCCTTCTGGTCGCGCACCGTGTAGCCGCCGAGCAGGAGGTTCTCGTGCACCGTCATGGTCGAGAAGATCCGTCGCCCTTCGGGAACGTGGATGAGCCCCGCCGAGACGATGTCCCACGGCTTGGCCGTCGTGAGGTCCATCCCGTCCCAGGTCACCGAACCCGAGCGCGGGCGCACGAGGCCCGAGAGCATGTTCATGGTCGTCGACTTGCCGGCGCCGTTGTTGCCGAGCAGGCACACGATCTCGCCCTCGCCGACCGTGAAGCTGAGCTCGCGGAGCGCATGCACCCGGCCGTAGACGACGTCGGCGTCGCGTACCTCGAGCAGCGTCATGATGCGTCCTCGCTCTCGTCGACGCCGAGGTAGGCCTCGATCACGGCCGGGTCCCGCTTCACGACGTCGGGAGCCCCGTCGGCGATCTCCTTGCCGTAGTTCAGCACCACGATGCGTTCGGCGAGTTCCATGACGAGTCCCATGTCGTGTTCGATGAGCACCACGGCGACGCCGAGTCCCCTGATCTTGCGGATGAGTCGCATGAGCGCCTGCTTCTCGTTGAAGTTCAGGCCCGCGGCGGGTTCGTCGAGCAGCAGGAGCTTCGGGCTCGTGGCGAGCGCGCGCGCGATCTCGACCCTGCGCTGCTCGCCGTACGGCAATTGCGTGACGTAGAGCTGCTCGTCGTCCTCGAATCCGACGAAGTCGAGCCAGCCCCGAGCCTCGCGGACGCACGCCGCTTCGGCGCGACGGTAGCCGGGCGTGTGCAGCAGCGTCGCCCAGAACCCCTCGCGGAGATTCGCGTGCATCGCCGTCGTGACGTTCTCGAGCACCGACAGCTCGCGGAACAACCGGAGGTTCTGGAACGTGCGCGCCATCCCCCACTTCGTCACCCGTGACGGGAGCACCCGGTAGAAGCCGAAGCTCTGCAGGAGGTTCACGAGCCCGAGCCGACGCCAGATCGGGGGCACCGACCGCACGATCGCCTTGCCGTCGAAGACCACCGAGCCCGCCGTCGGCAGGTAGAAGCCCGAGATGCAGTTGAACGCACTCGTCTTGCCGGCGCCGTTCGGCCCGATGACCGCGAGGATCTCGCCCTCGCGCACCTCGAAGCTGAGTCTTTCGACGGCGGTCACGCCGCCGAACTGCAGCCGGAGGTCGCTCACCTCGAGCAGGGCGCTCATACGCGGTCTCCTTCGTGCGCATCGGTCGTGGGCGTGCCGTCGACCGACTCCATGACGCTCGCCGGCACGGCGGTCGCCTCGGTGAAGGCCGGGGGTGTCGGGCGGGTGCGCCGCAGCCACGGCAGCACGGCGGTGGCGGGCCAGAGCCCGGACGGACGGAACAGCATGACGACGACGAGCAGCACGCCGAAGATCAGGTAGCGCCACTCGGCGAAGTCGCGCAGCAGCTCGGGTGCGAGCGACACGAACAGCGCGCCGATGATGACCCCGGGGGTGGAGCCCATGCCGCCGAGCACCACGGCCATGAGGATCAGGGCCGAGTAGAGGAACTGGAAGCTGTTCGGGCTGATCGCCGAGAGGTGGGTCGCCATCAGCTGACCGGCCATGCCGGCCCAGACGGCACCGATGATGTAGGCCGAGATCTTGGCGATGTAGGTGTTGATGCCCATCGCCTCCGCGGCGTCCTCGTCGTCGCGCACGGCCTTCCAGGCACGACCGAGGCGTCCCTTCGCGAGTCGCCCGGCACCGATCACGCCGACGACGATCACGACGAGTGCGACGAAGTAGTAGAACACCACGCGCTCGGGGAACTCGATGCCGAACAGGTTGAACCCGTCGTCGAAGCTCCACGGTCCGAAGCTCCAGGTGGGGATCCCGTGGATGCCGGACGGACCGCCGGTGATCTTCAGGTTGTTGGCCGTGATGCGGATGATCTCGCCGAACCCGAGGGTCACGATCGCCAGGTAGTCGCTCCGGAGGCGCAGGGTCGGCGCACCGATGATGATGCCCGCCGTGATGCAGGCGACGATCGTCGCGATGAGCGCAGCCCACATCGGCCAGCCGAGCACCGTCGTGAAGATGCCCGAGATGTAGGCACCGACGGCGAAGAACGCGATGTAGCCGAGGTCGAGGAGCCCGGCGTAGCCGACCACCACGTTTAGGCCCATGCAGAGCATCACGTAGATGAGCGCACTCGTCGCGATCGACATCGTGTACCGGGAGGCGTCCATGAACGGCAGCACCGCCACCAGGATGACGACCACGAGGCCGAGCGCCCGCATGAATCCGCGCTGGGAGGTGAAGACGCCCTTCGGCGGCTGCGGCCGCTCGAACAGCGGCGCGGGGGCACGCAACGGCACGTGCTTCAGGGCGTGGTCCAGATCGCGCGCCATGTCACATCCTCTCCACGACGCGGGCGCCGAGCAGGCCCGTGGGTTTCAGCGTCAGGAACAGGATGAGGAACCCGAAGGCGAACACATCCCGCCATTCGCCGCCGAACCATGCCGAGCCGAACGACTCGAGCATGCCGAGCAGCACGCCGCCGAGCATGGCGCCGTACAGGTTGCCGATACCGCCGATGACGGCGGCGGTGAACGCCTTCAACCCGATGATGAAGCCCATCAGGAAGTCGATCGACCCGTAGTAGGCACCGGCCATCACGCCGGCGGCACCGGCGAGCGCGGATCCGATGAAGAACACCATCGCGATCACCCGGTCGACGTTGACGCCCATGAGCTGCGCGCCGGTCGGGTCGAGGGCGATGGCCCGCATCGCGCGGCCCTGGCGCGTGCGTTCCACGATGTGGGCGAGCACGAGCATGAGCACGGCGGCGATGACGACGAGCACGATCTGGGAGGCGGTGACACGCATGCCGAGCACGTCGAACCCGCTCGATTCCAGGCGGATCGGGAATGCCTCGGGGTTCGGACCGAAGATCTGGCGGACGCCGTACTCGAGCGTGAACGAGACGCCGATCGCCGTGATGAGCACCGCGAGCCGCGGGCTCCGGCGCAACGGCCGGTAGGCGATGCGTTCGATGCCGACGCCGATGAGGCCGGTGGTGACCATCGACAGCAGGAGCACCACGAGCAGCAGCGGGATCGAGGTCTCGTTCGAGATGCCGAACGCCGAGAGCGTGAAGAACCCGACGAAGGCGCCGAGCATGTAGATGTCGCCGTGCGCGAAGTTCAGGAGCTTGATGATCCCGTAGACCATGCTGTATCCGAGCGCGACGAGGGCGTAGAACGATCCGACGATGAGACCGTTCCAGATGAGCTGCATCATTGCAGAGGAATCCTTCCGACGAGTCGGGGCGGGGCCTCGGCCCCGCCCCCCTGCGTCAACCCTGCAGGTCGTCCTCGAGGACGAATGCGCCGGTCGCTGGGTCGATGGCGACGATCACGAACCCGCCGCCCGACAGGGTGTGGGTGTCGGTGAACGTGAGCGGCCCGGCGAAGGTGTCGAAGTCCTTCAGCCCCTCGAGCCCCGCCACCACGTTGTCGAACTCGGTGTCGCCGGCGTCCTCGATGGCCTGCGCCATCACGCGCACGGCGTCGTACGCCTGGGTCGAGTAGGGGCCGGGCGGGTTGCCGGCGAGCTCCTCGTAGTCGGCGATCCACTGGTCGGCGCCCTCGATCATGTCGGGCGTCTGCGTGAAGGTGCCCACGACGTTGTCGGTGTAGCCCTCGCCCGCGATCTCGGCGAACTTGGCGTCGACCGAGCCGTCGGCGACGAGGAACACGCCGTCGAACCCGGCGTCCTGCGACTGGCGGGCGATGAGTCCGCCCTCCTGGTAGTAGCCGGTCCAGTAGACGAGCGCGGGCTGCTCGGTCGCGAGCGTCGTCGCGACCGCGGAGTAGTCGTTCTCACCGGGGGTGACGGTCTCGCTCACGACGACGTCGAGCCCGGCGGCGGTGGCCTGTTCGGTGAACGCGCCGGCGAGGTCGGCCGAGTAGCTCGTCGCGTCGTCGACGACGGCGACGTTCGTCGCGCCGATCTGCTTCGCGTAGGTCACGGCGGCTTCGGCCTGCTGGTCGCCGGTGCCGTTGATGAGGAAGACGCCGGGCAGGCCCTGGTCGACGAGTTCGTTCGAGTTCGCGGCGGGAATCACCATCGGGATGCCGGCCTCGTCGAAGATCGGCAGCGTCGGGAGCGTGGCGCCCGAGCAGTAGCCGCCGACCGAGGCGACGATGCCGTCGGTGACGAGCTTGTTGGCGCCAGAGACCGCGGTCGTGGCGTCGCACGCGTCGTCCTCGACGAGGAGCTCGAGGTCGCGGCCGAGCACGCCGCCGTCGGCGTTGATCTCGTTCACGGCGAGCTGCGCGCCGTTCTGCATGTACTCGCCGAACGCCGACTCGCTGCCCGAGAAGGGCGCGAGCATGCCGATCTTGATGGGTCCGTCGTCGGCGGCTTCCGACCCTCCGCCGGCGAGGCCGCTCGAGCAACCCGCGGTCAGTGCGAGGACGCCTGCTGCGGCGGCGACGTGGAGGAGGCGCTTGCGGCGCCGGGATCCGAACTGCATGTGACTCTCCTTCGAGTACGACAGTGCCTCATCGCCGGATGGCGATATGTGACATATTACTGCCACGCACGCTGCGCGCAAGCCGGTTCGCCACGGACGACGCGGAGCCGGACCTCAGTCCTCGTGCTCGCCGCTCCAGATGCCGCCGACATGCCCGATATGGCGTCGCATCAGCTCGGTCGCGGCATCGCCCTCGCCGTCGATCAGGAGCTGCACGAGCTCGGCGTGCTCGAGTGCCGATTCGGTCAGGGCACCCGTCTCCGCGAGCTCCACGAGCCCGGTCAACCGCGTCTGCTGGCGCAGCTCGCCGACGAGCGACACGAGGAACTGGTTGCCGGTCAGCTCGAGCAGGGTCATGTGGAAGGCCGTGTCGGCCTCGAGGTAGTCCTGGAACCGGCCCTCATCGCCCGCGCGCACGATCTCGGCGGCGAGTTCCCGCAGCCGCCCGGCCGCAGCGTCGGACACATGCCCGGCGAGCTGGCGCATCGGCGGCACCTCGAGCAGCAGTCGCACCTCGCGGAGCTGGCGGAGCTCGTCGAGCGACACCTCGGTGACCCGGAATCCCCGGTTGCGCATGGGGGCGAGGAATCCGCGGCGGGCGAGGTTCAGCATCGCCTCGCGCACCGGGGTCGCGCTGACGCCGAACTCGGCGGCCATCGTGGGAACGGTGAGCACCGCGCCGGGCTCGTACTCGCCCGCGACGATGCGCGACGACATCGCGCGCTCGACCTGCTCTCGCAGGCTCACGACCTCCGCCAGCAGCGACGAGTCATTCATAGCGGCTCCCCTGGTACGTCATGCACCACAGCGTAGTCGCGGGCGCCGCTGCAGATGGCGCCCTGTGACCCGCGTGCCGCAGCGCAGCAGGCCCTGCGTGTCATGATTGCCCTGCGCCGCGAGGCGCGGAACGGGGGTGGTCGCATGGCGATCGAGTTCGCACGATCGGCGCGATCCACCGTGGGGCTCGAGTGGGAGATCGCGATCGTCGATCGCACCACCGGAGAACTGGCCTCGGTGGCCGGCCAGGTGCTCGATGCGCTCGATGCGGGCAGCGAGGGCGAGCACCATCCGTTCATCACCTCCGAGCTCCTGACGAACACCGTCGAACTCGTGAGCGACGTGCACGAGACCGTCGCGCGCGCCGTCGCCGACCTCGAGCACCAGCTCGCCGAAGTGCGCGCCGTCATCGACGGGATCGGCGAGTACGACCTCGTCTGCGCGGGCTCCCACCCGTTCAGCCAGTGGTATGACCAGCACCTCACCGACAAGCCGAGGTATCACAAGCTCATCGAGCGCACCCGCTGGTGGGGCCGCAACATGATGATCTGGGGCGTGCACGTGCACGTCGGCATCGAGGACCGCGACAAGGCGCTGCCGATCCTCGACGGCCTCCTCGCCTATCTCCCCCACCTGCAGGCGCTCTCGGCCTCGAGCCCGTTCTGGGCCGGCGTCGACACGGGCTACGCCTCCAACCGCGCCCTCATGTTCCAGCAGCTGCCGACGGCGGGGCTCCCCTATCCGCTCGCCGACTGGCCCGCCTACGAGCGCTACGTCGACGACCTCGTGCGCACGGGCGTGATCGACGACCACAGCGAGGTGCGCTGGGACATCCGGCCGTCACCGAAATGGGGCACGGTCGAGGTGCGCGTCTGCGACGGCCTCTCGACCGCCGCCGAGATCGCCGCGATCGGCGCCCTCGTGCAGTGCCTCGTGGAATGGATGAGCACGCGGCTCGACGAGGGCGGCACCCTCACGGTGCTCCAGCCCTGGTACGTGCGCGAGAACAAGTGGCGGGCTGCGCGGTACGGCCTCGAGGCCGAGGTGATCACGGATGTCGCGGGCACCGAGCGCCCGGTCGCCGACGACCTCCGCGAGCTGCTGACCACCCTGGCGCCGATCGCCGATCGCCTCGGCTGCGGCGCAGAGCTGCAGCAGGTGCGCGCCATGCTCGACTCCGGGGCGAGCTACGCCCGCCAACTCCGGGTCGCCGAGGCCGCAGGCGGCGACCTCAGGGCCGTGGTGGCCCACCTCGCCCGCGAGCTGCGCGACGGCATCGAGAACGAACCGCCCGCGGCATCCACCACCGCCTGACGCGACGACCGCCGACTAGCCCGGCAGGCGCCGTGTGCGGATCAGCTCGGCGTACCAGAGCGCACTGTCCTTCGGCAGGCGTTCGAAGGTGTCGTAGTCGACGCGCACGATGCCGAACCGCTTGGAGTAGCCGTAGCCCCACTCGAAGTTGTCCATGAGCGACCAGACCTGGTAGCCGCGCAGGTCGACGCCGCGCGCCATCGCCCGGTGCGCCGCGGTGAAGTGCCGGCGCAGGTAGTCGATGCGCTCGACGTCGTGCACCGCGGGCCCGTCGGGCCCCTCGACGACGATGTCGGGGAAGGCTGCGCCGTTCTCGGTCACCATGAGCGGCAGCTCGGGGTAGCGCTCGCTGAGCGAGACGAGCAGGTCTTCGAGACCCGAGGGGTCGATGTTCCACCCCATGTCGGTGTACGGGCCGGGCTGCACGAGGAACTCGACCTGCTCCGACCCGGGCCACGGCGTGCCGCCCATGTCCTTGTGGCCGTCGGCGCTCACGCGCGGCGACACGCCGTCCCACATGTCGACCGTCACGGTCGAGTAGTAGTTGACGCCGAGCAGGTCGATCGGCTGGGCGATCAGCTCGGTGTCGCCCGGCAGCACGAACGACCAGTCGGTCACCTCCGCGGTGTCGGCGATCACGTCGGCCGGGTAGCCGTCGCCGAGGAGCGGACCGAGGAACACCCGGTTCGCGAGGCCGTCGATGCGGCGGGCGGCCTCGGCGCCGCCGTCTCCGGACGGCCGGATGACGTGGAGGTTCAGCGTGATCGAGTAGCCGGGGTCGTTCGTGACGACCTCGCGGAGGGCGGCGATCGCGAGCCCGTGCGCGAGGTTCAGGTGATGCACCGCGGCGAGCGCCTTCGCACCGTCCATGAGACCGGGGGCGTGCGCGCCCGATCCGTAGCCGAGGTACGCGCTGCACCACGGCTCGTTGAGGGTCGTCCACACGGCCACGCGGTCGCCGAGCCGCTCGCCGACGATGCGGGCGTAGTCGGCGAAGGCGAACGCGGTGGCGCGGTTCGCCCAGCCGCCCTCGTCTTCGAGCGCCTGCGGCAGGTCCCAGTGGTAGAGCGTCGCGATCGGGCGAATGCCGCGGGCGATGAGCCCGTCGACGAGGCGCTCGTAGAACGCGAGGCCCGCCTCGTTGGCTTCGCCGCGACCGGTCGGCTGGATGCGCGGCCAGGCGATCGAGAACCGGTACGCCTCGAGGCCGAGCCGCACCATGAGGTCGAGGTCCTCCTCGAGGCGGTGGTAGTGGTCGCAGGCGGTGTCGCCGGTGTCGCCGTTCCAGACCTTGCCCGGGGTGTGGCTGAAGGTGTCCCAGATCGACGGACCCCGACCGTCTTCGTGCACCGCGCCCTCGATCTGATACGAGGCCGTGGCCGAACCGAAGAGGAAGTCCTCGCCGAACTCGAGGCCGGTGTCACGGTAGTCGGGGGTGCCGATCGCCATCGTCCAGTGCTCCATTTCCCCGCGGCCGGAACGCCGCGGATCTCACTGTACCGCGCCTCGCTTACTGCGTTGTAAGCAAATCCTCGGATGCCGCTCGCCGCCGCCGTTGCGCCGCTCCGGCATCGCCTAGGGTCGAGGAATGGAGACTCCGCCGATCCTCGAGACCGCATCCTTCCGAGCGGAGCTCCAGCCCGACCGGGGCACGAACGGCGGCTACTCCCTCGTCATCGACGACGTCACGCAATCGCACGTCAACCCCGACGACCCGCGCGACCTGCAGTTGCCCTATGTCCGCCGCATCGCCGCCGTGCTCGCCACGCTTCCGGGCGAGGCGCCCGCGGTGCTGCATCTCGGCGCGGGCGCCCTCACGCTCCCCCGGTACGTGCACGCCCTGCACCCCGCGAGCCGCCAGCGCGTCGTCGAGCTGTATCCGGAGCTGCTCGCGTACGTGACGCAGTACGTTCCGCTGCCCGCCGAGGCGCCGATCGAGCTCGCGATCGGCGACGCCCGCGCCGAGGTGCAGCGGCTCGTCGGCGACGGTGACGACCAGTGGGACCTCGTGCTCGTCGACGTGTTCTCGGGCGGCGCAGTGCCGCGCCACGTCACGACGATCGAGTTCTTCACCGAACTCGTCTCGCTCCTCGCACCCGGCGGCGTGGTGATCGTCAACTGCCTGAACGGGGCGGAGCCGCGCGTGACTGGCGACACGCTCGCCGCAGTGCTCGACCTGCTCCCCCAGGTGCTCGTCATCGGCTCGGAGGCCGTGCTGAGGCGGGTGGCCCCCGGCAACACGATCATCGTGGCGTCGCGGCATCCGCTCGACCCCGAATCGGTCGAGCAGTGGCTCTCGACCGACCCGCTGTCGGTCTCGACCGGCGCGACCGTCGTCGACGGCCCCGCCCTCGAAGAGCTCGCGGGGACCGTGCGGCACGACGCCTAGCCGGAAATCGGAGCGAAGCTCTCCGCTCGCGGTCCACGAACGAGATCCGCGGTCCGCGGTCCGCGGTCCGCAACGACTCTGCCTCGATCAGCGGGCTGGGCGTCTCGACCGGTCTTCGCGGAGCACGGCCGCGAGCTTGACCCGGTAGACCGCGAGCACTGCGAAGAGCGCGCTCAGGTCGACCTTCTCGGAGGTCGGATCCTCGAGCTCCTTGAGCCGGATCGGACGGATCCTCGCGACCTCGGCGACCTGCTTGTGCGTCGCAGTGCCGCGGCTCTTGACGAGGAAGTCCGCCAGGGCCGTCCGGTCGCCGAGGACGCGATGCGTCTCGGTCGCAAGGTCGATGCGACTGTGGCCGATGTGGAGGTGGCCGCAGTGCTGGCAGGTGTACCAGCTCGTCGACGAGTCCTCACGGAGCTTGCCCGGGATCTCCGTCTCGCTCCGATACCGGCGCTTGAACTCCCACCGGCCGCCCCTCTCGGTCTTGCACTCGCGAGGCGCGTTCGCAGCATCGAGCACCAGTTCCGCCATTCCCGCACACCGAGGCGTGCAGTACAGGCCCTGGTAGACCGGAACCCCGGGACCGCCGAGCTTCTGGGCGCACTTCCGGCAGCGCTGCCGCTCGGGGAAGAGCTTCTCCTGAACCACGGCCGGAGCTAGCGGCGCAGCATCTTCTGCAGGGCGGCGAGCTCTTCCTCGCTCGGTGCGGCCTTCGCCCCGCCGCCGCCCAGGCCGAAGCCCGAACCGGTCGGCGCAGCCGCGGCGCCGGGCGTCGCGCCCGAGGCGATCGCCGCATTCTCGGCGGCGCGCTTCGCGGGGTTGCCCGACCGCGACGAGTTCGACTTCTTGCCCTTGCCGCCCTGGCGCTTGCCGCCGCCGTGGCTGCCGCCGCCGGGAAGCGGGCCCATGCCGGGGATCTGGGGAACGCCGCCGCGGGCGACGGTCTTCATCATCTTCGCGGCCTGCTCGAACCGCGCGACGAGCTGGTTCACGTCGGTGACGGTCATGCCCGAGCCCTTGGCGATGCGGAGGCGTCGCGAGCCGTTCAGGAGCTTCGTGTTCTCGCGCTCGGCGGGAGTCATCGACTGGATGATCGCCTCGGTGCGCACGATTTCGCGCTCGTCGAAGTTCTCGAGCTGCTGCTTCATGCCGCCCGCGCCCGGCAGCATGCCGAGCATCTTCTTGATCGAGCCGGCGCCGCGCAGCTGCTGCATCTGGCCGAGGAAGTCGTTCAGGGTGAAGGAGTCGGTCGCGAACTTCTCGGCGACCTTCATCGCCTCTTCCTCGTCGAACGCCGACTGCGCCTGCTCGATCAGGGTGAGGATGTCACCGAGGTCGAGGATGCGGCTCGCCATGCGGTCGGGGTGGAACGGCTCGAAGTCGTCGAGGCCCTCACCGGTCGACGCGAAGATGATGGGGCGACCGGTGACGGAGGCCACGCTGAGCGCGGCACCACCGCGCGCGTCGCCGTCGAGCTTGGTGAGCACGACGCCCGTGAAGTCGACGCCCTCCTGGAAGGCCTTCGCGGTGTTGACGGCGTCTTGGCCGATCATCGCGTCGATGACGAAGAGCACCTCGTCGGGGTTCGTCGCCTTGCGGATGTTCGACGCCTGCTTCATGAGCTCGGCGTCGACGCCGAGACGACCGGCGGTGTCGATGATGACGACGTCGTGCAGCGCGCGCTCGGCGTGCTTCACCGCGTCCTTCGCGACCTTGACCGGGTCGCCCGTGCCGTTGCCGGGCTCGGGGGCGAAGACCGGCACACCGGCCTGGCCGCCGACGACCTGCAGCTGGTTCACGGCGTTCGGGCGCTGGAGGTCGGCCGCGACGAGCAGGGGCGTGTGCCCCTCCTTCGCGAGCCACTTCGCGAGCTTGCCCGCGAGCGTGGTCTTACCGGCACCCTGGAGGCCCGCGAGCATGATGACCGTCGGCGGGTTCTTCGCGAACTGCAGGCGCCGCTGCTCGCCGCCGAGGATGCGGATGAGCTCCTCGTTGACGATCTGCACGACCTGCTGGGCCGGGTTCAGCGCCTTGTTGACCTCGTCGCCGAGCGCGCGCTCGCGCACGTGCGCCGTGAACTCCTTGACGACGTCGAGCGAGACGTCGGCGTCGAGCAGCGCGCGACGGATCTCGCGAACGGTGCCGTCGACGTCGGACGCGGAGAGCTTGCCCTTGGTGCGGAGATTCTTGAAGGTCTCGGCGAGGCGGTCAGACAGGTTTCCGAAGGTAGCCATGGTTCGCCAAGTCTAATTGAGGTCGGATGCCGCCTCTGCCGCGTTGCTCGCGATGCCGCGGTCCCCCCGTCACACCGCCCGAAACGAGGAGATATGCGATTCCGAGGGCCGATCAGGCCTCGCGCGTCCTCGGAATCGCCGATCTCCGCTTCTCGGCGGAGCCGGCGC
>NZ_JBHURI010000083.1:0-18270 GCF_042673425.1 Agromyces sp. NPDC056965
CGCCAGGGGTGGGCCTCTCGCGTCCTCGTCACAGCGGAGGGTGGGACAGCGCTCGCTGCGTCCTCGTCACAGCGGAGGGTGGGACAATGGAGGGGTGACCGACCCCGTGAGCACCCCCGAACCCGACGAGCAGCGCTCGCCCCACGGTGCGGATGCGCCCGTGCCGCTCGAGACCGAGGTCGAACGCGACACCGTGACCGTGCGCCGCGCGCCGCGCTACCCGCGATTCATGACGCTGGGCGCCCTCGTCGGCGCCGTGGTCGCGCTCATCCTCACCGTGAGCTTCCCCGCGAACGACGAGTTCGACCTCGGCCAGGTGTTCGGGTTCCTGCTGCTCGCCTGCGCGGCGATCGGCCTCGCGCTGGGCGCCCTCGTGGCGCTGCTCATCGACCGCGCCACCGCGCGGCGAGCGAAGTCGGTCACCGTCGAGCACGAGACGATCCACCCGGTCGACGAGTAGCGGCCGCGGCTCCGGCCGCGCCGGTGCGCTGCGCCGCGGGCGCCGAGGAGGTCGAGGGTATCCGTCTCACGGGGGAGGCGGAGCGCTACCCGACTCGCGGAGAATTCAGCGTATGAGCGACACCATCTTCACGCCGGGCGCCGAGGTGTTCACGCCGCGCGGACGCGGCGAGATCGTCGACGTCCGGGCCACTCCCGCCGGCAAGTTCGTCTTCGGGGTCGAGAACGTCGACGGCGAAGTGCACTACTTCACCGAGAAGGCCATCCGCCTCGCCGGGAGCTAGGGCCGATCTCTCCCGACAGGCGACGCCTAGCTCAGCTGCGTGCGCTCCACCCAGCCGAGGTACTCGTCGGTGACGGTGCCCGTGACGTACTCGCCCGTGAAGCACGACAGGTCGAGCTGCTCGATCGAGGTGCCCTCGGTGATCGCGGCCTGGAGGTCGGCGACCTCCTGGTAGATCATATGGTCGGCGCTCAGCTCCGAGGCGATCTCGGGGATCTTGCGGCCGTAGGCGATGAGCTCCTGACGGCTCGGCATGTTGATGCCGTACACGTGCGGGAATCGCACCGGCGGGGCCGCCGAGGTGAACGTCACCTTGTTGGCGCCGGCGGCACGGGCCATCTCGACGATCTCCTTCGAGGTCGTGCCGCGCACGATCGAGTCGTCGACGATGAGGATGTTCTTGCCCTTGAACTCCGTGCCCATGGCGTTGAGCTTCTGGCGCACCGAGCGCTTGCGCTCCGCCTGGCCGGGCATGATGAACGTTCGGCCGACGTAGCGGTTCTTGTAGAAGCCCTCGCGGTACTCGATGCCGAGCTTCTGCGCGACCTGCATCGCGGCGGGACGCGAGGAGTCGGGGATGGGCATGACGACGTCGATGTCGCCCTTGTCCATGTGGGTCTCGATGGTCGTCGCGAGCCGGTCGCCCATGCGCAGACGGGCCTCGTAGACCGAGATGCCGTTCATGATCGAGTCGGGGCGGGCCAGGTAGACGTACTCGAACGAGCACGGCACGAGCACCGGGTTCTTCGCGCACTGGCGCGAGATCATCTGGCCGTCGAGGCCGATGAAGATGGCCTCGCCCGGGTGCACGTCGCGCACGATCTCGTAGCCGCCCGATTCGAGCACGAGCGACTCGGATGCCACGATCCACTCGTCACGGCCGTTGTCGGCGGTGCGGCGGCCGAGGATGAGCGGGCGGATGCCGAACGGGTCGCGGAACGCGAGGAGGCCGTAACCGGCGATCAGCGCGATGACGGCGTAGGAACCCTCGACGCGTTCGTGCACCTGCTCGACGGCGGTGAAGACCTGGTCGGGGTCGAGGTCGAGCCCCGTGATCTGGCCCTGCAGCTCGGTGGCGAGCACGTTCAGCAGCATCTCGGTGTCGCTCGTCGAGTTCACGTGGCGGCGATCGATGCGGAAGAGGTCCTCCGACAGCTCGCGCGTGTTCGTGAGGTTGCCGTTGTGCACGAGGATGATGCCGTACGGCGCGTTCACGTAGAACGGCTGGGCCTCCTCTTCGCGCTCGGCGGCCCCCTTCGTGGTGTACCGCACATGCCCGAGGCCCATGTTGCCGATGAGCGAGCGCATGTCGCGCGTGCGGAAGGCCTCGCGCACCTGCCCGCGCGCCTTCGCCATGTGGAACACGGGGCCGTCGGCCGTCGCGATGCCCGTCGAGTCTTGGCCGCGGTGCTGCAGCAGCAGCAGGCTGTCGTAGATCTGCTGGTTGGCCGGTTCAGTGGAGACGATTCCGACGATGCCGCACATGCGAGCGATGGCTCCTCGAAGGTGGGGGAAGTGTCCGAGCAGGACGACTCAATCCTCGCATACGCGCGCGTGTGAGCCGGCTGAGCGAACGCTGCTGCTCAGCTGAGCGGGCGGCAGCGCGGAATCAGTACTCCGAGGGTTTCGCGAGCACGGCCATCGTGCACCGCGAGACGCACACGAGCTTGCCCGCGGCATCCGTGATCTTGATCTCCCAGACCTGGGTCGTGCGGCCGCGCGTGAGGGGCGAGGCCTCGCCGTAGACCCAGCCCTCTGCGACCGGACGCACGTGGTTGGCGTTGATCTCCATGCCGACGCAGTAGAACTTCGCGGGGTCGACCGTGAGCGTCGAGCCCCAGCTCGCGAGCGTCTCGGCGAGGGCGACGGATGCCCCGCCGTGCAGCACCCCGCCGGGCTGGCGGGTGCGGTGGTCGACCGGCATGCGCCCCTTGAGGGAGCCGTCGGTGGTCTCGGTCAGTTCGATGCCGAGGGTGCGGATCAGGGTGTCGTCGCGCGCGTTCGCCCACTCCAGTGAGGGCTCGCCGAACCAGATGCTCATGCCGTCGAGTCTGGCACGCGGGCTGCGGCGGGGGTGCGAACCAGCGGCCTAGGCGAGCTCGGCGATGATCGGGTGCATGGCATCGTCGAACGCCGAGGCATCCGATCTCAGCGAATCGGTCACCGCGACCGTCATGTCGCCGATCCACCAGACGCCCGACTCGGCGAGCGGCACGACCTCGACGTTGAGCTCGAAGGAATGGGCACGGCGGCCGACCTCGCGTTCGTGCTCCGCGATCGTGCCGGCGTAGGCGCGGTACGAGTCGCCGCGGCGGGCGGCCGACGCGTTGCGATAGCCGTCGTGCGCCCAGTCGGCCCACGCTCGCGACGCCTCGGCGTGCGGCAGGATCGCGGCGGCGAGCACCTCGGCGCCCGATGTCGGCAGTGCGACCTCGGTCTCGTAGGCGTCGACGAGCTCGAGCGGCACCGCCGACGGATGCGTCTCGGGCTCGACGGTCATCGCCCACCAGGTGCGCCACTGCTGCTCGAGCAGGTCGTGCTGATCGATCTCGAGGCGCTCGCCGACGGGGCCGACATCGCGCAGGCGCGGCAGCTCGAGGGGGGAGGCGATGCCCAGCACCTCGCGCAGGTAGAGGGCGAGGAGCACCGGGCGACTCGCATTCTCACGGATCACCCACGACGGTGTGCCCCCCGGCTGCATGGCTGTATTTTAGTCCTCCGTTCGCGCAGCGGCACGGCAGGCACGCGGAGTGCGTGCACGGCGCGGGTACGCTTGACGGGTGACCTCGAACTCGTCCTATGCCGCTGCCGGAGTCGACACGCACGCGGGTGATCTCGCCGTCGAACTGATGAAGGCGTCGGTCTCCGCGACCCACGGGCCGAACGTGCTCGGCGGGGTCGGCGGATTCGCCGGACTCTTCGACCTCTCGTTCGCCAAGGACTACACGCGCCCGCTGCTCGCGACCTCGACCGACGGTGTCGGCACGAAGATCGCGATCGCGCAGGCGCTCGACAAGCACGACACGATCGGCCAGGACCTCGTGGGCATGGTCGTCGACGACATCGTCGTCGTGGGTGCGAAGCCGCTCTTCATGACCGACTACATCGCGTGCGGCAAGGTCGTGCCCGAGCGCATCGCCTCGATCGTCACGGGCATCGCCCGCGCCTGCGCCGAGACCGGCACCGCCCTCGTCGGCGGCGAGACCGCAGAGCACCCGGGCCTCATGGGCGCCGACGACTACGACGTCGCGGGTGCCGCGACCGGCATCGTCGAGGCCGATCGTCTGCTCGGCGCCGAGAAGGTGGAGTCCGGCGACGCCGTCATCGCGATCGCCTCGAGCGGCCTGCACTCCAACGGCTTCTCGCTCGTCCGGCACATCCTCACGAGCGCCGGCATCGGGTACACCGATTCCTCGGCCGAGCTCGGCACGACCTGGGGCGAGGCCCTCCTCGAGCCCACGCGCCTCTACACCGGTCAGCTCGTGGAGCTGCTCGCCGGTCCGCACGGCGACGCCGTGCACTCGCTCTCGCACGTCACGGGCGGCGGCATCGCCGCGAACCTCGCACGCGTGCTGCCGCTCGGCTCCTGGGTCGAGCTCGACCGCACGAGCTGGTCGCCGGCCCCCGTCTTCCGCGTGCTCAACGACCTGGCCGGCACGACGCTCGAGTCGACCGAGGGCACCTGGAACCTCGGCATCGGCTTCTTCGCCGTCGTGCGGGCGGATGCCGCGGCATCCGTCATCTCGGCGCTCGGCGCCCTGGGCCTCCCGTCGTGGCAGGCGGGCACCGTGACGATCGGCGATCGCGACCTCGCCGGCTTCGAGCAGGGCGCCAAGGGCGTCGACGGCGGCGCCGTGCGACTCGTCGGCTCCTACGCGAGCTGATCGGCCGCCCCGTGCGCACGCCGGTCTCGATCGGGCTCATCGGCACGACGGATGCGTCGACCGTGGCGGCGCTCGCGCCCCGCATCGAACGGCTCGGGTTCCATGCGCTCTGGCTCAACGACGTGCCCGGCGGGGACTCGCTGGCCGGGCTCCGCATCGCTGGGGCCGCGACCGAGCGACTCGGTCTCGCGACCGGCGTGATCCCGCTCGATCGGCGACCCGTCGACACGCTCGACCTCGGCGGTCTTCCCGAGCGTCGCACGAGCATCGGCATCGGCTCCGGTCGTGCGGCGCACCCGCTGGCGCTCGTCGAGCAGGGCGTCGCGCGCCTGCGCGAGCGCAGCGACGCCGAGATCGTGGTCGGCGCCCTCGGGCCGCGCATGCGACGGCTCGCCGCCGAACGAGCCGACGGCGCGCTCCTGAACTGGCTCACTCCGACGGCGGCGGCCGCGACGACCGCGGAACTGCACGAGTCGGCCGGCGCTCGCCGCGTCAGGTCGGTGCTCTACGTGCGGACCATCGCCGACGACGGCGCCCGAGCTGAACTCGAGGCCGAGGCCGAGCGGTACGGACACGTAGCCGCCTACGCCGCGAACTTCGCCCGCCTCGGCATCCGTGCGATCGACGCGACGATCGACGGGACGCGAGAGCTCGCCGCCTACGATTCCGCCGTCGACGAGATCGTGCTGCGCGCGATCACGCCGAGCGGGTCGCTCGACGAACTGGAACGATTCGTCGAGACGACCGCCGCGTGGGTCGAGCACAGCGGGTAGTCGCCGCAGCACGAACGCCTCGCCGTGTCGAGCAGCGGATGCCGCAGCATCCGCCGATCGGTCACCGCTGCGCCGAGCCTCGAGGGCCGGGTGTCTCGCGGTGGTGCGAGGTCGTTGCGAGCTGGAAGAGGAACGCGCGCCTATGCGCGCTGTTCGTCTCCTGCGACATAGGTGTCGTCATCGTCGGCGGCATACTCCGCCCACTTCGACGCCTCTTCGCTGTACTCGTCATGCGGCGAGCTCGTGAGCTCGCGCTCAAGCGCGTTGTAGTCGGTGTTCGGGCTGAAGTACTTCAGCTCCCGAGCGACTTTGGTGTGCTTGGCTTTCTGACGGCCGCGCCCCATGCGTGACCCCCTTACGGCATCTGGCCGGGTGGGATTTGGTCTTCACCCGGCGCTCATCTGATAAATGAATTCGTCCAACCGCCAGTTTAGCACCGCCGCAGACACGCTTCGGCGTACTGCACAGGCATGCCGGAGGACGTATGGTGGGCATTCGGCTCGCGTGCTGCGAGCACACAGCAAGCCGTGCTGAGATTGTCAGGTGATGACGAGCCCCGAACGCGTGAAGGTCGTGGTGATCGGCGCCGGACAGGCCGGCTTGTCGGTCGCCTTCTATCTGCGTCGGTTCGAACTCGTGGCCGATGAGGACTTCGTCATGCTCGACCGCGCCCCCGGCCCCGGCGGCGCCTGGCAGCACCGCTGGTCGTCCCTCCGGCTCGGCACCGCCCACCGGGTGAACGACCTGCCCGGCATGTCGGAGCTCGGCCTGAGCTTCGACACCGCCGACCGCAACCTCCCCGCGAAAGACGTGGTCGCCGACTACTACGACCGGTTCGAGCAGCACTTCGACCTGCGCGTGCGGCGGCCGATGAACGTGCGTCAGGTCGTGAACGACGGCGTCGACCTGCTCGTGCGCTATGAAGACCTCAGCCCGCAGCCGCTCGAGGAGGCGAAGGCGGCTCGCGGGCTCTTCGGCCGCCGTCGCAAGACGTTCGAGGAGCCGGCCGAACCCACGGCCCCGCAGCACCAGATCAGCACGCAGTTCCTCGTCAACGCGACGGGGACCTGGGGTTCGCCGTTCGTGCCGTACTACCCGGGCATGACCGAGTTCGCCGGCCGCCACGTGCACACCTCCGACTTCACCGCCGCAGAGGACTTCCGCGACAAGCACGTCGTGGTGGTCGGCGGCGGCACCTCGGCGATCGGCTTCATGCTCGAACTCGAAGAGGTCGCTGCGGGGCTCACCTGGGTCTCCCGTCGCCCGATCGACTGGCTCGACCGGCAGGAGCTCGACCTCGAAGGGGCATCCGCGGCCGTCGCCATGCAAGACGAGGCGGCGCGCTCCGGCCGCGCACTGCCCTCGATCGTGAGCGGCACGGGCGTGCCGAAGAGCCGCCGCATCGCCGCGGGCATCGAGCGCGGGCTGCTCGTCGCTCGGCCCATGTTCGACCGCATCGAGGCCGACCGCGTGGTCTGGGAGGGCGACGATTCGGGGATGGCCCGAGCCGACGTCATCATCTGGGCCACGGGCTTCCGGCCCGACCTGCGCCACCTCTCGCCGTTGAAGCTGCGTGAGAAGGCCGGCGGCATCACGGTGGGGCAGGGTGCTGCGTGGAGCGACCCGCGCATCTTCCTCGCGGGCTACGGGCCGCAGGCCTCGACGATCGGGGCGAGCCGCGCCGGTCGCATGATCGCGCGCCAGATCATGGCGATGCTCTAGGCGCTACTTCTCACCAGCTGATCGGCGGCGATCCGCGGTCGGTCACAGTCGAGCGGATGCAGGTTCAGCCGTCGAGACGGTGAGCCTGCACCGCGTCATAGGTGAGCCGCAACAGCTCACCCGCACGATCGATCTCGCCTTGCAGCAATCGAACGACGAGGAAGTCGACGATCGCCATCTGCGCGAGTCGACTGGACATGGCGCCGGTGCGATATCGGGATTCGCGAGCGCTCGTGACGAGCAGGTGGTCGGCCACCGCTGCGAGCGGGGAATCGGGGTAGTTCGTGATCGCCACCGTCGTGGCCCCGCGGCCGCGGGCGAGGGTGAGCATCTGGTGGGTCTCCAGAGTCTGACCGGAGTGGGAGACGCCGATCGCGATGCTGCCCGGCCCGGTCAGCGCGAAGGAGGTGAGGGCGAGGTGGGCGTCGGTCCAGCAGAAGCTCGGCACGCCGATGCGGTGCAGTTTCAGCTGCAGGTCCTGTGCGGTGAGCCCGCTGGAGCCGGCGCCGAAGACGTCGATTCGGGGCGCGGTGCGAATCGCCGCCACCACTGCGTCGAGCGCGTCGAGATCGAGGCTTCGTGCCGTCTCCTCGATCGCACGCGCCTCCTGGTATGCCACCTTCGTGACCACGTCGAGCGCCGAGTCGCCTGCATCGATCTCCGCATCGTCGACACGGAACAGCTCGCGCGCGGCCTGTTCGCGGCTGTTCGCGGCCGCAATCGCGATCCGGAACTCCTTGTACCCCGCGTACCCCACAGCCCGACAGAATCGGGCGACGGTGGCGGGCGATGTCTCGGCGAGTTCGGCCAGCCGGGTGATGGTCGACTCGACCACGACGGCCGGTCGGTCGAGCACGAGCTCGGCGATGTGGAACTCGGCCTTCGAGAGCGACGGCATCCGCTGCCGGAGGGAGACGAACACGTCGGTCATCGGGGGCCTCTCAGGACGGCCGCGACATCGGATGGCCGACGTCGTATCGGATGGAACTCAGTCGAGGCTCGTTGCGGAGGCACCCGGTGGAGTCGAATACTACCCGGGCCGGGCGAGCGACCCGGTCGTCGCGACCGGTGGAATCCGAGGTTCTCGCGCATGGTCGCCTCACAGCATCGACGCCGCGTCGATCACGCGGGCGCGGACCTCGCGCACGTCGTTCGATGAACGTGTGGGATGCACTCGGTTCGAGAGCAGCACGACCGAACGGCGACCGCCGGGTTCCGTCGCGAACGCGGTGCCGGTGAAGCCCGTGTGCCCCGCGACGCGGGGGCCGAGACTGCGCATCCAGTCCTCGTCGAGCCGCGGCCCGAGCGCTTGGCCGAAGCCGGGATCGTCGGGGAGCGGGAGCGGCGTCACGAGCGCGGCGGCGACCGCCGGCGGGAGTACCCGGCTCCCGTCGATCTCGCCGCCGGTGCGCAGCGCCTCGGAGAAGCGCAGCAGATCGCGGCCGGTCGCGAAGAGGCCGGCGTTGCCGCTCACGCCGCCGAGCGCCGCGGCCGTCTCATCGTGCACCTCGCCGTGAACGAGACCTCGGGTCGGTTGGAGCTCGGTCGCGGCGATCGACGGTCGCAGCTCCGCGGCCGGCCGGAATCCCGTTGAGTCCATGCCGAGCGGGCCGAGCACCCGCCGGTGCACCACTTCGTCGAGCGGCGCGCCCGCAAGGGCCTCGGTGGCGAGGCCCGCCCAGATGTAGCCGACGCACGAATAGCGATGGGCGGCGCCGGCGGGACGTTCGGGTCGCGCGCCGGCGCGGAACCGTCGGGCGCCCGGGTCGGGATCGCGGTCGAACCATTCGGCAGGGAGCCCGGCCGTGTGGCCCAGCAGTTGCGCCACGGTCGTCGCCCGCCACCGCCGATCCTCGAACTCGGGCAGCAGTTCCGCGGCAGGCAGGGTCGTGTCGATGCTCTGGGAGTGGAGCTCGCCGACGAGTGCGGCGGCCACGATCGGTTTGGTCACCGAGGCGAGATCGAAGCGGGTGGCCGTCGTGACCGGTATCGCCGCCAGGGGGTTCGGAGCACCTGGGGCGTCCCACCGTCGCGTGACGCCGGAGTGGTGTTCGAGCACGACTTCACCGTCGACGGCCACGAGCACGCTCACGGCTGAACCGAGCACCCCGTCGGGCACGTGGTCCACGATCTCCTCGATGGAAGCACTCTCGAAACGCATATGAAAAAAATAGTCCTGATGCTTCACATACGCGACATTTTTGTACATACTGAGTCCGACCCAGCCCGCTGACGTGAAGGATCACCTCCCGCTGATGAGCATCCACGACCTCCTGCTCGATCGCCAGGACGATGGCGCGCGGCCCCTCTCGCCCACCGAGTTGCGGCTCGACGCCTCGATCGAACTCGATTCGAAGTCGAGCCTCGAGGTGCTGCAGTTGCTGAACGCCGAGGACCGGGTGGCTGTCGAGGCCGTTGCCGCAGTCCTGCCGCAGCTCGCCGAACTCGTCGATATCGCCGCCGAGCGATTCCGTCGCGGCGGCACGGTGCACTACTTCGGGGCGGGCACCTCCGGCCGGCTCGGCGTGCTCGACGCCGCCGAGCTGCTCCCCACGTTCAACCTCGAGCCGGGCCGCGTCGTCGCGCACATCGCCGGTGGAGCGACAGCACTCGTGAAGGCAGTCGAAGACGCCGAGGACTCCGAGGCGCAGGGCCGTGAGGCCGCGGCCGCCATCGGATCGGACGACGTCGCCATCGGCCTCGCCGCGAGCGGCAACACCCCCTACGTCGGCGGCGCGCTCGCCGTTGCGCGCTCGGCCGGCGCCTACACCGCCCTCGTCTCGAGCAACCCGAATGCCGCGCTCGCGCCCCTCGCCGACACGGACCTCGTGCTGGCGACCGGTGCCGAGGTGCTCACCGGTTCGACCCGGCTCAAGGCGGCGACCGCGGAGAAGCTCGTGCTCAACGGATTCTCGACCGCGCTCATGGTCGCCGTCGGCCGAACCTGGTCGAACCTGATGGTCTCGGTCGTCGCCACCAACGACAAGCTGCGGTTGCGCACCGTGCGCATCCTGCAGGAGGCGACCGGCCTCGAGGCCGAGGCCGCCATCGCGCTGCTCGCATCGGCAGACGGCGAACTGAAGACCGCGATCGTCGCCGCGATCGCCGCAGTCGAGGTGCACGACGCTCGTTCGCTCGTCACCCGGCATCACGGATCGGTGCGCGATGCGCTCGCCGAGGCATCCGTCTGACCCACCTGCCTGCACCACCCCGCACTGCAAACAGAATCAAGGAGAGAAACATGATGAGGCGACGTATCCTCACCGCCGCAGCGCTGCTGACCGGCTCCGCTCTGCTGCTCAGCGCCTGTGCGCCGAGCGCCTCCAGCGGCGACGAGCAGGCCGGCGGTGACGCGGTCACCCTGAAGGTCTGGTCGTGGCGCACTGAAGACGTCGAGGCGTACAACAAGATCTTCGACGTCTTCGAGGCGGAGCACCCGAACATCACGGTCGAGTTCGAGGCGTTCCAGAACACCGAGTACAACCAGATCCTGACGACCGGCCTCGCCGGCAGCGACGGACCAGACGTGCCCATGGTTCGTGCCTACGGCCAGCTGCAGCCGAACATCGAGGCCGGTCAGCTCGAGCCCATCGACGGCAAGGTCGACGGCCTCGACGACATCGCAGCCAGCGTCATCGCCGGCGCGAAGGGCAAGGCCGACGGCAAGACGTATGCGGTGCCGCTCGCCACCCAGACCCTGCAGATGTTCTACAACAAGCAGATCTTCGAAGAGCAGGGCCTCGAGGTGCCGACCACCTGGGACGAATTCATCGAGGTGCAGGAGAAACTGCTCGCCGCCGGCATCACGCCCATGGCGCTCGGGGCGAAGGACGACTGGATCCTGCCGATCTTCGCCGACATCGTGGGCAGCGCACGCTACGGCGGCTCGGAGTTCGAGGAGAAGGTGCTCTCGGGCGAGACCGACTTCAACGACCCCGACTACGTGGCTTCGCTCGGCATCATCACCGAGATGGAGAAGTACCTCACCCCCGACGTCGTGGGCGTGAGCTACACCGACAGCCAGATCCAGTTCTCCTCGGGTCAGGCGGCGCAATTCCCCGGCGGTTCGTTCGAGATCGCGACCTTCCGCAACCAGGCGCCCGACCTCGAGTTCGGCTCGTACCAGGTGCCCGTGCCCGACGGTGCAGTGCTCGACGCACCCGTCTCGCCTGGCTACGCCGACGGCAACTTCGCCATCAACACGAAGTCGACCCACCAGGACGAGGCCGTCGAACTGCTCAACTGGCTCGCCACGCCGGAGTTCGGCCAGCTCGTCGCCGACGAGCTGAACCAGTTCTCGGCGATCCCGGGCGTCGAGTACGAGGATGCCGCCATGCAGGAGGCATGGTCGAACTACGAAGCAGGCCAGGCCCCGTACCTGCTGCTCGTCGACTTCCGCTACGGCGAGCCGCTCGGCACCGCGGTGCTCGGCCAGCAGGTGCAGAAGATGTTCCTCGGCGAGACCGATGCCGCCGGCGCCGCAGCCGCGCTGCAGACCGGCATCTCGCAGTGGTTCGTCCCCGGCGAGTAATCGCAACACCCGTCCCCACCCCATAGCGAGGTAAGAAGACCATGTCCGCCGTCACTGCACTCAAAGCGCCCCGTCGGCGCGGGAACACGGGCATCGCCCTGTCCCGACGGGCGGGCATGGTCTTCGTCCTCCCCGCGCTGGTCCTCTTCGCGGTCTTCATCGCATACCCGTTGTTCACCGCCCTCAGCTACTCGTTCTTCGGCTGGACCGGAATCCTGCGCGGCGACTTCGTCGGTCTCGAGAACTACACCACCCTGTTCACGAAGCTGCCATACAGCGAAGACATCCCGAACGCCTTCGTCCACAACATCCTGTTGTTCTTCGGCGCGATGGTGTTCCAGAACACGGTCGGCCTCGGCCTCGCGAGCCTGCTGCACCGTCTCACCCGTTTCAAGCGCTTCTTCCAGACGATGTACACGCTGCCCTACCTCGTCTCACCGCTCGTCATCGGCTACCTCTGGTCGCTGATGCTCTCGCCGCTGTTCGGCCCCGTGAACGCGGTGCTCCGCGGCATCGGACTCGGCGAGCTCGCTCAGCCGTGGCTCGGCAATCCGCAGACGGCGATCTGGGTCGTCGTGCTCGTCACGGCCTGGCAGTGGATCGGCTTCCCCGTCTTGCTCTACGGAGCCGCCCTCGGCGGTATCCCCGAAGAGATCGACGAGGCCGCCTCGCTCGACGGCGCGAGCACATGGCAGCGGTTCCGGTCGATCACGCTGCCGATGCTGGTGCCGGCGATCGGCACGGTGAGTGTGCTCACCTTCATCGGAGCAATGGAGGCGTTTCCGATCCCGTACGCGCTCGGGGGCTCGCAGGGCAATCCGGCCGGTGCCACGGACGTGCTGAGCCTTCTCTTCTATCGCACAGCCTTCGAATCGGGCTCGTCGAACGCGATCGGCACGAGCTCGGCGATCGCCACACTGCTGTTCCTCTTCATCTTCGGCATCTCGATGCTGATCACCATGCTCCTGCGCCGGGCTGAACGGAAGCTCTTCTGATGACCGCGACGATCCCCTCCGCTACCGCCGACGCGGCATCCGACGGCCGCAACGGCCGCAAGCCGGGAGGGCCGAACGACAGGGCCCAGCGCCGTCGCCCCAAGGTGACCGCCGGAGGCATGGCCTCGAGCGCCTTCCTCTGGCTCTACGCCGCGATCTCGATCGCACCGCTGCTGCTCATGGTCTCGAACTCGTTGCGCACCACGCAGGACATGGCGACGAAGCCACTCGGCCTGCCGTTGCCGCCTGACTTCACGAGCTACCAGAAGGCGTGGATCACGGCGTCGTTCGACACCTACTTCTTCAACTCGATCTTCGTCACGGTCGCTTCGGTGCTGCTGTCGACCGTGGTCTCGCTGCTCGCCGCCTACGCCTTCGCCCGCACGAAGTCGAAGTTGTTCACGGCGCTCGAGGGGCTCTTCCTCTCAGGTCTCATGCTGCCCGTGTACCTCGCGATCCTCCCGCTGTTCTTCCTGCTCGACGCCGCGGGCATGATCTCGAACCTCTGGGGCCTGATCCTCGTCTACGGCGCACTCGGCATCCCGTTCTCGACGTTCGTGCTGTCGAGCTTCTTCCGCCAGCTGCCGATCGAACTCGACGAAGCGGCCCGACTCGACGGCGCCGGCCCGTTCCAGACCTTCTGGCGGGTGCACCTGCCGCTCGTGAGACCCGCGATCGCCACGGTCGTCGTCTTCCGCTTCGTGCCGGTGTGGAACGACTTCTTCTACCCGCTGATCCTGATCCGCGACCAGGACTCGTACACGCTGCCGGTCGGCATCACTCGCTTCTTCGGCGAGTATCAGACCGACTGGGCGACGCTCTTCGCGGGCCTCACGCTCGCAACGATCCCGCTCGTCGTGCTCTTCCTGCTCGCGACGAAGCAGATCGTCTCCGGACTGACTGCCGGCATGAGCAAGTGAGGACCCGCTGAAGCCCCTCGGAGACGGCGCGGCAGCTCAACCGGTCGGGCCCTCGGTGACCGACTCGTACGACTCGAGCACGAGCTCGGAGAGCACGTCGAGGTCGATGTCCGCGAGGTCCTTCAGGTAGAGGCAGGTCAGACCGGTCGTGTGCGGGCCGAGCCGCTCGAGCAGCTCGGGGTGCTCGGTGAGGCCCGGGTTGAGGTAGACCGTCGTGGCGCCCTTGCGCGGCGAGAACGCCGCGGCCGGTGCGTCGCCCTCGCGGCCGCTGTCGTACACGTAGTGGTACTCGCCGAAGCCGACGATCGTCGGCCCCCACATGCGCGGCTGCTCACCCGTGATGCGCGAGAACAGCGCGAGCAGCGTCTCCGCGTCGCGGCGGCGCACGGGGTGCGCGACCCGGTCGATGAACTCGTGCACCGAGGCATCCGTGAATTCCGTGGCCATGGCCGGCAGCCTAACGCGGGCGCTTCTGGTTCGCCTCGGAGAGCGGACGGCGCGGCACGGGGCGCACGGGCTCGCCGCGGCGGTCCTGGCCGGGCAGCGGGCGCGAGCGGCGGCCGTAGAGCAGGTCGGAGGAGTCCAGCAGCCACGGCACGAGCGCGACCGTGACGCCGTGCACGAGCAGCAGCTTCTGGCGGATGCGCCGGGCCTTGTGGTTGTGCAGGATGTTCTCCCACCAGTGGCCCACGATGTACTGCGGCATGTACACGGTCACGACCTCGGAGCCGTGCTCCTCGCGACGCGACTTGATGTACGTGATGAGCGGGTAGCTGAGGTCGCGGTAGGGCGAGTTCAGGATGCGCAGCTTCACGTGGATGTTCTGCTTGACCCAGTCCTTCTTGAGCTGCTTCGTCTGCTCCTCGTCGAGGGAGACGTGGATGGCCTCGAGCGAGTCGTGCCGGGCGGCGATCGCGTAGTCGAGCGCCTTGAGGGTCGGCTTCTGCATGCGACCGACGAGCACGATCGCGTGGTCTCCGGTGGCGCCGAAGGTCGTGGTCGGGTCGACCTCGATCTCCCGCTCGACATCGCGGTAGTAGCGGTTCACGCCCATCATCAGGAAGAACAGGATCGGCATCAGCAGGAACACGATCCACGCGCCATGCGTGAACTTCGTGACCGTGACCACGATGAGCACGACCGCGGTCATCGCGGCGCCGATCGCGTTGATCACGAGCGCGCGGAGGATCGCGCCGCGAGTGAGCGGCGCCGGCGCATCGTCGTCGGCGCGCGGGGTGCGCTTCGGCGCCCCCTTGGCCGGATGCCGCAGCCGCGAGAGCTCTCGCAGCCAGTGCCGCACCATGCCCGTCTGGCCGAGTGTGAACGAGACGAAGACGCCGATGATGTACAGCTGGATCAGGACGGTCAGGTTCGCCTGGAAGATCAACAGGATGAGGGATGCCGCGAGCGCGAGGATCACGACGCCGTTCGAGTAGATCAGGCGGTCGCCGCGGGTCGACAGCGACTTCGGCGCGTAGCCGTCGCGGGCGAGCACCGAGCCGAGCAGCGGGAAGCCGTTGAAGGCGGTGTTGGCCGCGAGCAGCAGCACGAGGGCGGTCGCCGCCTGGATCACGTAGAAGAACACGGTCGCGTCGCCGAACGTCGCAGCGGCGACCTGCGCGATGAGGCTGCGCTGCGGTTCGGTCGCGCACTCGGTCCAGCCGATCAGGTGGCATGGATCCTCGGCGTAGTGCACCTGCGAGATGAGCGCGACGGCCGTGAGGCCCGCGAACAGCACGATCGCGATGCCGCCCATGAGCACGAGCGTGCGCTGCGCGTTCTTCACCTTGGGCCGGCGGAACGCCGGCACGCCGTTCGAGATCGCCTCGACGCCCGTCAGGGCGGAGCATCCGCTCGCGAAGGAACGCAGCAGCAGCAGGATGATGCCCGCCTGCGTCAGCGACTCCGCCTCGACACCGAACGTCGCCGACTCCGCCACCGGCGGATCGCCGAGGAGGGTGCGGGTCAGGCCGACGACGATCATCACGAAGACGCTGCCGATGAAGAGGTACGTCGGCACGGCGAACGCCTTCGACGACTCCGAGACGCCGCGCAGGTTGATCGCCGCGAGGATGATGACGAAGACGATCGCGAGCTCGACCCGGAACGGGTTCAGCTCGGGGATCGCCGAGATGATGTTGTCGACGCCCGACGCGACCGACACCACGACGGTCATGACGTAGTCGACGAGCAGGGCCGACGCGACGACGAGGCCCGCCTTCTCGCCGAGGTTGCGATGGGCGACCTCGTAGTCGCCGCCGCCGGAGGGGTAGGCGCGGATCAGCTGCCGGTAGCTCGCGACGACCGTCACGAGCAGCACGACGACCGCGAGCGCGACCCACGGCGCGAAGCTCAGGAAGGCGAGGCCGCCGACCATGAGGATCATGACGAGCTCCTGCGGCGCGTACGCCACCGACGAGAGCGGGTCGCTCGCGAAGATCGGGAGCGCGAAGCGCTTCGGGAGGAGCTGGCCCTCGAGTTTCTCTGTTGGCAGCGGGTCGCCGATGATCCAGTGCTTCGGCGACTTCAGCTCAGCCGGCGGTGTGTCCGCCTCATTCGTCACGGCGGTCGAGACTACACCCGCTTCAGGTGGTGTCAAGTATGCCGCTCAGCGGTGCCTTGTAGAGTGGTGGCGATTCTTCGATCACTCGACTTCCCGGGGGCACCAGTGAACCGTGCGGCGCAGCTCGCGCGTGGCTCGGCCACCGCTGTCGTCGCCCTGTTCCTCGCGGCCTTCTCGCACGGCGTCGCCGCCGGCGAGGCACCCGGGGGAGTCGGGCTCCTGCTCGCGGGCATCGTCGCGCTGGGGGCATCCGTCGCCTTCGTCGGCCGCCGCGCGACACCGCTGCGCACGACGCTCGCGGTGATCGTCAGCCAAGGGGCCTTCCACCTGCTGTTCGGCGTCGGGGCGGGCGCCTCGAGCGGGTCGTTCGTCATGAGCGGCGACGGGCACCACCGGGCCGTGGCGTTCGTCGACGGCGGCGGCGCGGCCGCGGTCGGCCACGTGCATGCCGACGCCGCCATGCTCCTCGGCCACGCGCTCGCCGCGGTCGCGACCATCTTCTACCTGCTCGCCGTCGAGCAGGCTGCGTGGCGAACCCTCACGGCGACCGCTCGCCGCTTCGTGCTGCGGCTCACCGCACCGGTGCCGCAGCTCGCACCGCTCTCCTCCGTCGTCCGCCGCGTCTCCTCGACGCGCGTGCCGCCGCTCCGATCACGACTCCGCTCCACCACCCTCGGTTCCCGGGGCCCGCCGCTCCTCCTCGCCTCCGCGTAATCCCGCCGATCGGCGGAAACCAGAGAATTCCGGATGCCCCGGCGGCCGCGCCAAGCGCGAGCGCCGCCCGGCCCGGACCCGAGGAGAGAGACTCCCATCGCAATGAACACCCCGACGACCACCGCGACCACCCCCGACGTGCGGGAGCGCGCTACGCGCCTGCGCAGCGTGGTGCTCGCCGCCGCCGCGCTCACCGTCGCTGCCGGCATCACCCTGGCCGGCGCATCGCCCGCCTTCGCGCACGACGAGCTGCTGGCCTCGAGCCCCGAACCCGGCCAGGTCTTCGAGACCGCACCCGCCGAGGTCTCGCTCGACTTCTCGAACG
Organism: Agromyces sp. NPDC056965; assembly: GCF_042673425.1. Taxonomy (NCBI): domain Bacteria; kingdom Bacillati; phylum Actinomycetota; class Actinomycetes; order Micrococcales; family Microbacteriaceae; genus Agromyces; species Agromyces sp. NPDC056965. The sequence goes on from NZ_JBHURI010000083.1 coordinate 17,170, forward strand.
ACATCATCGAGGTCGGCACGGCGATCGTCGTCGTCGACCACCACGGCGGCGACGTCGAGGTCGGCGACCCCGTGATCGCCGGCGCGCACGTCACGGCGTCGCTGCCCACCGACCTCGAGGGCGAGTACCAGGTGCGCTGGCGCGCCGTCTCGAGCGACGGGCACCCCATCGAGGGCACGATCGACTTCGGCGTCGGCGCCGACGCCACGGGCGTCTGGACCGAGGAGCCGGCCCACGACGACGCGGCGACCGAAGCGGAGCCGGCCGACGGCGACCACGCCGAGGGCGACCACGACGACGCAGATGCCACCGCCCAGAGCGGCCCCGACGGCTGGGCCGTCGCCGGCTTCGTCGTCGGCGGGCTCGGAATCCTGGCGCTCATCGTCGCCGTGATCCTGAACGCGAAGCGCAAGAGCGCCGGCCCCGGTGCGGGATCGGGCGACGGCTCGGGCACGGGTGACGGCGCGGCCGGCACCGGCACGTCCGGCGACGACGCCTGAGCCCGGGGGAGCAGAACACATGCGTTCCACTGCGATGACCCCTGCCCTCGGCGCCGCGCTCGCGGCCGTGCTCGCCCTCGCCGGCTGCGCCGGCGGAGCGACCGCCGAGACCCCCGCCGCGTCCGTTCAGGCCGAGGCCGCGGCATCCGTGACCGTCACCGACGCCTGGGTGAAGGCCGGCGACGACGGCATGACCGCGCTCTTCGGCATGGTCGACAACGGCGGCGCCTCCTCGATCACCCTCTCGGGCGCCGAGACCGACGCCGCCGAGATGACCGAGCTGCACGAGACCGTCGAGTCCGACGGCGCGATGACCATGCGCGAGAAGGAGGGCGGCTTCGAGATCGAGGCCGGCGGCCACCTCATGCTCGAGCCGGGCGCGAACCACGTCATGCTCATGGGCCTGACCGGTCCGTTGCGCGCCGGTGACGAGGTCACCGTCACGCTCGCGTTCTCCGACGGCTCGACGCTCGACGTGGTCGCGCCGGTGAAGGACTACCAGGGCGCGAACGAACAGTACGACGAAGGCCACGAGGCGCACTGATGACCGGTGAACCCGGCGGCTCCGGGTTCTCGCGGCGGCATCTCCTGTTCGGAGGTG
>NZ_JBHURI010000084.1:0-17362 GCF_042673425.1 Agromyces sp. NPDC056965
GCCGCGCCCGGCGGGCCGCCCCCCCCCGCTCTTCCCACGGCCCCCGCCCCCCGGGGGCCCCCCCCCGGCGCCCACGCCCGGCTCGCCGCGCTGAAGGCCGGCGGTTCGAGCCAGGGCGCCATCGGCGGCTGATCGACCCGCTCCGAGTGATCGGAGTCGCCACGGCCGCGCCGCGCGAGGAATCGCACGGCGCGGCCGCGTCGTGTTCGCCGCGCGCGGACTCGAGTGCCCGACCGCCCCGACCCGAAAACCGGCCGCGAGCGCGATACTTGAGAACATGCCCGCAACGTTCGTGGTGGTCCCGCTCTGGCAGGGATCCGTCTCCTCCCGCGCCATGAGCCATGCCGACGGCGCCGACGCCGTCCTCGGCGACCTCCCGAGCTCCTCGACCATGGTCGTCGAGGTGCCGGTCGAGGCCGGAGAGTCGCTCGGCACCGGAGTGCAGCGGTACAGCACCCTGCTGCGGGTGCGGGAGCGCACGGCCTCGACGCTGTCGCGAGTCCCCGACTGGGCGCTCACGATCGGCGGCGACTGCGGCGCCTCCCTCGCATCGGTGGGCCACGCCTCGGCACGCGCCAACGGCGACCTCGCCGTGCTGTGGCTCGACGCGCATCCCGACCTGAACACTCCCGAGACGTCGCCGTCGGGCGGCTTCGGCGGCATGACGCTGCGGGCGATCACCGGCGAGGGTGCCGAAGGCCTCGCCCTCGACCCCGAGACCCGCGTCGCCCCCGAGCGGCTCGTGCTCGGCGGCATCCGCGCCATCGACGACGAGGAGAGCCGGTTCATCGCGGCCCATGACGTGACGACGCTCACCGTCGAAGACCTCTCCGACCCCTCGGTCGTGATCGCCGCCCTCGAGGCGACGGGCGCGTCGCAAGTGTTCATCCACATCGACCTCGACGTGCTCGACCCCGCGGCCCTCGCCGGGCTCTCGTACCCGATGCCGTTCGGCATCGGCGCCGCCGAACTCGTCGCGCTCGTGCGCGCCGTCGCCGCGCGTTTCCCGATCGCCGGCGCCGCGATCGCCGGTTTCGCGCCCGCTTCGCCGCAATCGGCCGACGACGACCTGCCCACGATCCTCCGCCTGGTCGGCGCACTGACCTCCGGCGACGCCGCGACGCGCTGATCGCCGCCCCTCCGGCACCGTCTTCTGCCTAGGCTGGGGGTCGGGCCGTCGGCACGCGCCGGCACCGGAGGGGAACGGGATGGAACGCGAAGTCGACGTCATCGTCATCGGCGGCGGACCGGTCGGAGAGAACGCCGCCGACCGGGCGCGAGCGGCAGGACTCGAGGTGGTGCTGGTCGAACGGGAACTCGTCGGCGGCGAGTGCTCCTACTGGGCGTGCATCCCGTCGAAGACGCTGCTGCGCAGCGCGGCCGCGCTCCGTGCCGCCCAGCGCGTCGGCGGGGCGAAGCAGGCCGTCACCGGACAGCTCGACGTGCAGGCCGTGCTCGCCCGGCGCGACTACTGGGTCTCCGACTGGAGCGACCAGGGCGGCGCCGAGTGGCTCGAGAGCATCGGCGTCGGCCTCGAGCGGGGGCACGGCCGCCTCGACGGCGTGCGCCGTGTCGTCGTCGAACGCACCGGCGCCGAGGAGGTCGCCTACCGGGTACGCCACGCCGTGATCGTCGCCACCGGGTCCGATCCCGTCTTTCCGCCGATCGACGGGCTCGCCGAGTCCGCCCCGTGGGCGAGCCGCGACGCCACGAGCGTCACCGAACCGCCGGCACGGCTCGTCGTCATCGGCGGCGGGGTCACGGGCGTCGAGATGGCGACCGCCTTCGCGGGATTCGGCACCGAGGTCACGGTGCTCGCGCGCAGCGGCCTGCTCGGCTCGATGGAGCCGTTCGCCGGCGAGGCGGTGACGAAGGGCCTGCGAGGGCTCGGGGCATCCGTTCGCCTCGATGCCTCGATCGAGCGCGTCGAGCGCACCGCATCGGGCGAGGTCGTCGTGATCCTCGCCGGCGGCGAGACCATCACCGCCGACGAGGTGCTCGTCGCCACCGGGCGTCGGCCCCGCTCCGAACGGCTCGGCCTCGAGACCGTTGGCCTCGAACCCGGCGACTGGGTCGCCGTCGACGACACGCTGCTCGCGACGGGAGCCACCGGCAACGACGAGCAGCCGTGGCTCTACGCGGCGGGCGACCTCAACCACCGCGCCCTGCTCACGCATCAGGGCAAGTACCAGGCACGAGCCGTCGGCGACCTCGTCGCCGCTCGCGCACTCGGCCGGGCGGAACAGACGGCGCCGTGGGGCGCGCACGTCGCGACGGCCGACCACTCCGCGGTGCCGCAGGTCGTGTTCGCCGAGCCCGAGGCCGTCTCGGTCGGCCTCACCGCGGCGGAGGCCGAGCGCGCTGGTCGTCGGGTGCGCATCGCCGACGTGCCACTCTCCTCGGTGAGCGGCGCAGGCATCCTCGCCGACGACTACGAGGGGCAGGCGCGACTCGTCGTCGACGCCGAGCGGAACACCGTCGTCGGCGCGACCTTCGTCGGTCAGGACGTCGCCGAGCTCCTGCAGGCGGCGACCATCGCGATCGTCGGAGAGGTGCAGGTCGACCGGCTCTGGCACGCCGTTCCGGCGTTCCCGACGATGAGCGAGGTCTGGTTGCGACTGCTCGAGGCGCTCGGCCGCCCCGGGGCGGCGGATGCCTCGGTGCAGGGCGATGCCGAGGCATCCGACGACGACGCGTCCGAGCGCGCCGACCGTGCCGACGGCGAGGCCGCGGCGTGACGGGCGACCGCCCCCAGCGTTCGGGCGACCGAACGCTCCGCATCCGGCTGACGGACTCCCCCATCAGTCGCCTCGGCTACTGGTGGGCGACCGCCGTCGGATTCACCTGGGGCTTCATCTGGAGCACCGGCAGGGTCGAGCGCCGGCACGGACTCCTCGTCTTCACGGGCATGCCGAAGTGGACGTTCGGCCGGGGCGGCTCGTGCGTCGGCGGCTGCTACCTCACCAACCGCAACGCGGGCGACCGCGTGCTCGGCCACGAGGCCGTGCACAAGGAGCAGTGGCTGAAGTACGGCATGCTCTTCCCGCTGCTCTACCTCTTCGCCGGGCGCGACCCGCTGAAGAACCGCTTCGAGATCGAGGCGGGACTCGAGGCGGGCGGCTACCTGCCTACCCCTCGGCGCGGCCGAGCTTCCAGTACCCCATGAAGGCGACCCGGCGCCGATCGACGCCGATCTCCTTCACGAGGTGGCGTCGGAGCGTCGTGATCGCCGAGGCCTCGCCCGCGAGCCACGCGTAGAGCCCGCCGTCGTCGGTGGCGGCCGGCACCTCCCAGAGGATCTCGTCGTCGTCGAGCGTCGGCAGCTCACGCGCCGTGGCGGGCGCCGCGGCCGGCACGGCGGCGGCCGCGGGGTCGGCCTCGACCCAGGCGTCGGCCCACTCGGTGACGGCCTCGACGAGGCGCTCGCCGTACCGCTCCTCCGCTTCCGGCGCAGCCGGCGTGTCACCGCGAGACAGCCAGTGCACGTCGACGCCCGCCGGCGCGGGCAGTTCGAGCGCGTCGCCGGCCTCCGGCACCTCGAGGAACACCGCTCCCCGAGCATCCGCGGGCAACTGCTCGAGGATCGCGCCGACCGCGGGCACCGCGGTCTCGTCGCCTGCGATGAGCAGCGTCCGCGCCGCGCCGGGGTGCCATTCCCACCCGCCCGACTCCTCGTCGCTCGTCGCGTCGGGACCGATGATCAGCATGCGGTCGCCGACGGCCGCGGCCGAGATCCAGCGCGAGGCCGGCCCGCTGTCGCCGTGGGCGACGAAGTCGACGTCGAGCTCGCCGAGCGCCGGGCGCGTCGCCCGGATCGTGTAGGTGCGGATGGGGTTCCGACGGTCGTCGGGCAGCGCGCGCCACGACGCATACCAATCGCCCTCGAACGGCACGTCGTCGAATCCGCTCGACGCGAGCGGGAGCACGACCTTGATGCGCTGGTCCGGGCCGTCCCACCCGAGGTCCCGCAGGTCGTCGGAGCGGAACGTCACGCGCACGAAGTGCGGCGACAGCCGCCGGATCTCTGCGACCCTCGTGTCGAACACTCGGTATCCGGGCTTGGCCATGCGAATTTCTCCTGTCGGAAGTGGTGAGGCAGTCGTCGTCGCTCAGGCGCTCCGACGCGAGCGCCAGAGCAGCCAGACGAAGTAGGGAGCGCCGACGACCGCGGTGAGCAGGCCCGCCGGGAGCTGGGCCGGCGCGATGACGGTGCGGCCGAGCGTGTCGGCGACGCACACGAGCAGTGCGCCGAGGAGCGCCGCGAGCGGGAGCACGAGGGCGTGGCGCGACCCGACGAGCGCGCGCGCGGCATGCGGGGCGACGAGGCCGACGAACCCGATCACGCCCACCGCCGAGACCGCGGTCGCAGTGAGGGCGACACTGACGGCGAGCAGGCCGAGTCGCGCCGAGCCGAGCCGTACGCCGAGCACTCGCGGGGTGTCGTCGTCGAACGCGAGCAGGTCGAGTTCGCGGCGAGCCGAGGCGAGGAGCGGCACGGCGATGAGCGTCACGATCGCGAGCGGGATCAACTGCTGGAAGGTGCGTCCGTAGGTCGAGCCCGACATCCAGGTGAGCGCCTTCGCCGCGTTGTACGGGTCGGTCGCGATGATGAGCATCGAGGTGATGGCGGCCGTCGCGGCCGAGACCCCGAGCCCGATCAGGATCAGTCTCGTCGAGGCGAGGCCGCCCCGCATCGCGAGTCCGAACACGATGAGCGCCGCGAGCGCCGCGCCGACGAGTCCGCCGACCGTCACGCCGAGGAACGTCGCGAGCGGCCAGAAGGTGATCACCATGACCGCGCCGACCCCGGCGCCGCCGGTCACGCCGAGGATGGCGGGTTCGGCGAGCGGGTTCCGCGAGACGGCCTGCACGACCGTGCCGGCGAGTGCGAGCGCTGCGCCGGCGAGGATCGCCGCGGCCACCCTCGGCGCTCGCGTGTTCATCACGAACTCGACGAGGGGCCCGGCCTGGCCGGTCACCCAGTTGAGCACGTCGCCGCCGAGCATCTTGGCGTCGCCGAGGAGGAGCGAGACGAAGGCGAGCACGACGAGCAGCACAGCGGATGCCGCGATCACGAGCCGCCGCCCGCGAGGCGAGAGTCCGGCGCCGATGACGAACCCGGTGCCGCTCTCGGAGGAGGCGCGGGCGCGCAGGGCGAGCGCGATGAGGAACACCGCGCCGAAGATCGTGGTGACGACACCGGTGGGCACCTCGACCGCCGCCTGGCCGCCGAAGGCGAGGCGCAGCAGCACGTCGGCTCCGAGCACGACGATGACGCCCATGAGGGCGGAGGCGGGGATGAGGAGCACGTGCCGTTGCATGCCGGGCACGCGCACCGCGATGAGGCGGACGATCGCGGGTGCCGCGAGACCGACGAAGCCGATGGGCCCCGCAACCGTGACCGCGGCCGCCGACAGCAGCACCGCGAGGAGGAGCCCGATGAGGCGGGTGCGGCGCACGGGCACGCCGAGCACCGTCGCGGTGTCGTCGCCGAGCGCGATGAGGTCGAATTGGCGCGCGAAGAGGAAGAGGGCGGCGACGGCGAGGAGCACGACCGGGCCGAGCTGGAGCATGGGCGCCATGCCCGTCTGGGCGAGGGTGCCGTTGCCCCACGCGAAGAGGCCCTCCGTGCGCTCGGGGTAGAGCAGCAGCAGCATCGTGGTGATCGCGGCGAGGGCGAGCGCGATCGCCGACCCGGCGAGCACGAGGCGAACGGTGCCGCCGCCACGACCGCCGCCCGCCGAGAGGGCGAGCACGAGCCCGGCCGCCGCGAGGCCGCCGAGGAAGGCGACGGCGCCGCCCCCCGCGACCGGCAGCGCGATGCCGAACGCCGCCACGACGACGACGGCGAGGTACGAGCCGGCGTTGACCGCGAGGGTGTCGGGCGAGGCCAGCACGTTTCGCGAGATGCTCTGCATGACGAGACCGGCGACGCCGAGGGCGACGCCCACGAGCACGCCCGCGGCGAGCCGCGGCATCCGCGACGCCACGAGGACCGCCGCGGCCTGGTCGTCGGATCCGCCGCCCAGCAGGCCGAGCAGCTCGGGCAGGCCGACGGCGGCGGAACCCTGCGTGACGTGCACCGCCGCGAGCAGCGTCGCGACGACGAGACCGAGTGCGAGCAGGAGCACCGCGCCGAGGCGGGGCCGGGTGGCCCCGCCTCGAGCGGGAATCAATGACTGAGCCTGCTCAACCGATGGGGCCTGTTCAGCCGGCAAGGGTCGCGACGACGGCATCGACGTAGTCGTTCATCGACGAGGGGCCGCCGAACATCCAGATGCCGTCGGGCAGGCGGTGCACCTTGCCGCTCTGCACGAACGGCAGCGAGGTCCAGATCGCGTTGTCGGCGAGCTCCTTCTGGTAGGCGTCGGTCTCGCCGTTGGCGATGTAGAGGAACTCCACGTCGCCGACGGCCGTGAGGCCCTCGACGTCGGTCGAGTCGAGGCCGTAGTCGGCGTCGCCCTCCTCCGTCCAGGTGTTCTCGAGGCCGAGCTCCTCGGTGACGGCGGTCAGCAGCGCGCCCTCGGCGAACGGGCGGATGGAGACCTGGCCGCCATCGGCCCAAGAGTCGCTCATCATGAACGGCGCTCCGGCGAGGCCGGCGGCCTCGAGTGCTGCCTTGCCCTCTGCGAGCTTCTCGTCGAAGCCGGCGAGCAGCTCCTCGCCCTCGGCCTCGTGACCGGTGGCGGTCGCGATGCGCTCGAGGTTCGACTCCATCTGGCCGATGGGGTTCGAGGCGTCGGCGCCGCGAACGACGAGCACCGGCGCGAACTCCTCGATCTGGGCGATGACCGAGTCGGAGAGGTCGGTGGTGGTGAGCACGAGGTCGGGCGCGAGGCCCGCGATGGCGTCGACCGAGGGCTCGCCGCGGCCGCCGACATCCGTGACGCTGTCGTCGAGGCTCTCGGACTTCACCCAGTCGCCGTAGCCCTCGACGTCGGCGACGCCGACCGGCATGACGCCGAGCGCGACGAGGTTCTCGGCGGTGTTCCACTCGAGGGCGACGATCTTCTCCGCCGGCGCGGCGAGCTCGATCGACTCACCGCGGTCGTCGGTGACGACGATCGCCGCGTCGCCGCTCGCGGCGCCGGCCTCCTCGGTCGTGCCGCAGCCGGTCAGCAGCAGCACGGAGGCGGCGGCGGCAGCGGTCAGGGCGATGGTCGGCCGGGTTGCGGCAGCTCTTCTCATGGTGTCCTTCGATCGGTGCGCGGGCAGGGGTGTCCCACGCGAGGGGGTGGATGGAACGCAGGTTTCAGGCGACGGCGAGGCGCTCGACGCGTTGACGCGTGTTGTAGCGGCCGATGGGGCAGGTCGTGATGCAGCCGCGATCGTCGACCTCGACGTCGACGCGGATGCCGTAGGCCGAGCTCAGCACGTCGGAGACGAGCACCTCGGCGGGAGTGCCGACGGCGCGGACGCGGCCGGACTCGAGCAGCACAACCCGGTCGGCGACGGCGGCCGCCTGGTCGAGGTCGTGGAGCACGACGCCGATCGTGACGCCGTGCTCGTCGGCGAGCTCGCGGATCAGGTCGAGGAGTTCGACCTGGTAGCGCAGGTCGAGGTAGGTGGTCGGTTCGTCGAGGAGCAGCACGCTCGTGTCCTGCGCGAGGCACGAGGCGAGCCAGACGCGCTGCAGCTGCCCGCCCGAGAGGCGGTCGACGGACTGCTCGGCGAACTCGGCGACGCCCGTCAGTTCCATCGCGCGCACGACGATCGCGGCGCCGTCGGCGTCACCCGCGATCCACCGGCCGCGGTGGGGGTGCCGGCCGAACTCGACGAGTTCGCGCACGGTGATGCCGCCCGGCGTCGGCCGGCTCTGGGCGAGCAGGGTGACGCGCCGTGCGAACTCGCGGCCGTTCAGCGAGGCCGCGTCGATGCCGTGCTCGAGGAGGTCGGCGGGCTCGGTGCCCTGCGCGCCATCGCTGATCGTGTGGCCGTCGTCGGCGGCGAGGAGCACGCGGCCGGCGTCGGGCCGGTGCAGCCGGGCGAGCGAACGCAGGAGCGTCGACTTGCCGCTGCCGTTGGGACCGACGAGCGCGGTGACCTTGCCCGGTTCGAGGTGGATCTCCGCTCCGTGCACCACGGGGGCGCCGTCGTAGGAGAGGGTGAGGTCGAGACCGAGCATGGCTCCACTATAGGTGAGGCTTACCTAACTCCGTCAACTCGGGCGTCGCAACCGACGGTCACACGCGCCGTTCACGGGCGGTCGTCGCCGCCGTGCGCGCCCCGGTCACCAGATTCCAGGATGCCGCCGGCTCCGCCCGACACGCCGCTCGAGCTGCGCGGCGATCGAGAAGAGCGTCTCCTCCCCGCCCGGCCGACCGATGAGCTGAACGCCCATCGGAACCCCTCCCGCGGTCTCGGCGACCGGCACGGTGATCGCCGGCAGACCCGAGACGTTCACGAACGAGGTGAACGGGGTGAACTGCACCTGCTGCGCGAAGTTGCGCTCGCCGTCGGCGGGGTCGTACCAGCCGACGGGACGCGGCGTGAGTGCGAGGGCAGGGGTCAGCACCGCGTCGTACGAGGCGAACCGGCGGATGACCCGCTCCTCGAATCCCGTGAGCCAGGCGAGTGCCTCGGCGAGCTGTCGAGCCGGCAGGGCACGGCCGCGCGCCAGCAGCCAACGCGTGAGCGGCTCGAGCAGCGCCTCCCCCTCCCCGTCGACGGGGATCGTCGCCGCTCCCGCCTGCCAGATCGTGCGGAAGGCGTCGGAGTACCCGGGCTCGGGCTGCGGCGCCATCGCCTCCATGCCGTGGCCGAGCCCCTCGAGCGCCTCGATCGCGACGTCGAGCGCCGATCGCGCGTCGGGATCGATCACGATGTCGTAGGCGTCGTCCCACGGCGAATCGGTCATGACGCCGAGCTGGAACCTGCCCTCGCCCCTGATCGCCGCGCCGAGGAACGGCCCGTCGTCGCCGGGCGCGCGCATCGCGAATCGATGCGCCGCCGGATACCCGGCGGGGGCGATCAGCCCATCGAGGAGCAGGGCGGCGTCGGCGACCGTGCGGGCGAGCGGACCGGCGACGCCGAGCCCCGCAAGGCTTGTGATCCCGGAGCCCGCAGGCACCCGGCCGCGGCTCGGCTTGACGCCCACGAGCCCGCACGAGGCGGCCGGGATGCGGATCGACCCGCCGCCGTCGGATCCGGGCGCGAAGGGCAGCATTCCGGATGCCACGGCCGCCGCTGCTCCCCCGCTCGAACCGCCGGCGCCGAGCGAGAGGTCCCACGGGTTCCTGGTCGGGATCGCGCCGACGCCCTCGGTGTACGACGGCAGCCCGAACTCGGGGGTCTGCGACTTGCCGAGGCTGACCGCGCCGGCCGCGTCGACCGACTGCACGAGTTCGTCGGAGGCGTCCGGCACGAAGTCGGCGAACACCCGGGAGCCGAACCGGGCGGGCACGCCGGCACGGAGGTGCAGGTCCTTGTCGGCGAGGGGCAGGCCCCAGAGCGGCGCGGTCTTCGGCACCTCGGCCGTGACGTGGCGCGCCCGTTCGAGCGCCGCCTCGGGTGTCACGGCGGCGAACGCGCCGACCTCGGGATCCAGTCGCTCGACGCGGGCGAGATAGTGCTCCGTGAGCTCGACGGGCGAGACGTCGCCCCGCTGCAGCATCTGGTGGAGTTCGAGGGCGGTGTGATCGTGCAGGGACGTCATTCCCCGAGCCTACGGCCAGCGCGCCGCGCCCCAAGCCAGGCCAGGCAGGGCCTGCCGCTAGCATGTTGCCGTGGGCAGGAATCCCGTCGCGGCCAGGGTCAAGACCTCGATCACGCGGCATCCGCTGGTCTGGGGCGTCGGGTGGAGCATCGTGTTCGCCGTCGCGCTCCTCGTCGCGGTCTCGCTCGACTGGCACGGACTGCTCGACTGGCTCCTGATCGGCCTGCTCGTGCTGCCGTCGACGATCGCGACCGTGCTCGTGCTCGCCGCGACGCCCCGGTCGCACTTCGAGGAGATGAGCTCGGTGTTCTCGCACTTCTTCGTGCGCTACCTCGCCCTCGTCTTCGGGCTGGCTGCTTGGGGCCTGTCTGTGGTCGTCGGAGCGGCGATCTCGCAGTCGATCCAGCTCGCGGCCGAGCACCGCGAGGACGAGATCATCGACATCGGACTCGACCTCATGCTCGTCGTCGTACCGGTCGTGGCCGCCGTGCTCTGGGCGGCGTTCGTGCTGCGATGCGCGTGGTTCCTCGTGCGGGTGCGCGGGTGGGCCGAGGTGCCGAAGGCCGACCGGGTGCCGGTGAGCATGTTCGAGTCCCGACCGGCCGTGCGTCGAATCGTGGTCGGGCTCGCGCATCCCGCACTCTTCGCGGCCACCGGCCTCGTCGTAGCGCTCGCGGGTCCTCCCGCGGCCGGCACGATCGAGATCACGTTCTGACGGCACGCCCGCAGCTCACGCCCGCACCGCGCGTCCCACGTCACCCGCACCGCGGCATCCGCTCGGCTACTTGAGCGACCGCTGCAACAGCACCGTGCCGAGCCAGCGGTCGAACTTGAAGCCCACCCGGCCCATGCGACCGATCTCCTCGAAGCCGAACTTCTCGTGGAGCGCGATCGACGCCTCGGCACCCTGGTCGGCGATGACCGCGATCATCTCCTTGAGGCCGGCGGCCTTCGATCGGTCGATGAGCTCGGCGAGCAGCACTCGGCCGAGCCCCTTGCCGGATGCCGCGGGGCCGAGGTAGATCGAGTTCTCGACCGTGAACCGGTAGGCGCGTTTCGGCTTCCACGGGGAGACGAGCGCGTAGCCGAGCAGCTGGCCGCTCGGCGACTCCGCGACGATGAACGGCATGCCGAGCTTCTCGAGGTAGGCGAACTTCGTCTTCCACTCCTTCAGCGTCATCGCATCCTCGTCGAAGGTGACCGTGGAATTGGCGACGTAGTAGTTGTAGATCTCGCGGACGGCGGGAAGGTCGGTGGCGCGGGCCTCGCGGATCGCGTACTCGAACGGCGCTTCGGCGGGCACGGGCTTCCGAAGGTGGGGCGGCAGCACGCGGCGCTCCTGGTATTCCTCTTCGAGCATGCGGCCAGAATACCCGCGGCATGTTGCCGCCGGGTTACGTCGACGCGTGGCCGCCGTGCGGCGCGACGGCGTGGCCGGTCAGGCCGGTAGGCCCCAGTCGACCGGTTCGGCGCCCTGCGCCTGGAGCAGCGCGTTCGCCCGGCTGAACGGCTTCGACCCGAAGAAGCCGCGCGACGCCGAGAGCGGGCTCGGATGCGCGGACTCGATCAGCGGCGTCGCGCCGAGCAGCGGCGCGAGTCGCTGCGCGTCGCGCCCCCAGAGGATCGCGACGAGCGGTCGATCGCGCGCGACGAGCGTGCGGATCGCATGGTCGGTGACCGCCTCCCACCCCTTGCCCCGGTGCGAACCGGCCGCGCCCGGGCCGACCGTCAGCACGCGGTTCAGCAGCATGACGCCGTTCTCGCTCCAGTGCGTGAGGTCGCCGTGCGGCAGCGGCGCCGTGCCGAGGTCGTCGACGAGTTCGCGGGAGATGTTCACCAGGCTCCGCGGCAGCGGACGCACGTGCCGGTCGACGGCGAAGGAGAGGCCGATCGGATGCCCCGGAGTGGGGTACGGGTCCTGGCCGACGATGAGCACGCGCACGTCGTCGAGCGGTGCACGGAACGCGCGGAGCACGTCGTCGGCCGCCGGGAGGTACCCGCGCCCGGCATCGGCCTCGCCCCTGAGGAACCGATCGAGTGCGGCGAGGTCGGGTGCGACCGGGGCGAGTGCTTCGGACCAGCCCGGGTCGAGCCGGCCGGCCGCGAACGCGTCGGGCGACTGCACCGAGTCCACTCAGATGCCGATCGTGGAGACCAGCACGCCGCCCTCGGTCGGAAGCACCCGCCAGACGCTGCCCTTCCCCGCGGAACCGAGGCGGCCGTCGCCCACGATCAGCGCCGTGCGCTCGTCGATGCCGAGCCCGCCGGCGATGAGCCCGGACTCGACGGCGGCGACCAGGCGGGAGAGCATGCCGCGCTGAGCGACGTGCACCTCGATGGCGACGTCGACCAGGCCGATCCCGGACTCGATCTCGAGCTCGAGCGGCTCGTCCTCGTCGTCGGGGTCCTCGGGTGCGACCTGCACGCCGCCGATGCGCGAGCCGCTTCCGAGCGAACCCTCGGCCGCGACCATCGCGCCCGCCGAGACGCCGAGATAGGGCACGCCGTCGGCGACCTGCCGGCGCAGCTCGTCGAACAGCGGTTTGAGTCCGGCCCGCACGTCTTCGACGTGGCCGCCGCCCACGGCGATGCCGTCGACGTCGGCGATCGCGGTGAGCGCGACCGGTTCGCCGGGCCGCCCCGCGGTCGCATGCACCTCGATCCCGTCGATCCCGTCGCCGCGGCCTGCCGCAGTCAGGAGCTCGCCGAGCGCCGCGGCCTTCTCCTCGGACTCGGGATGCAGGGAGATCACGGCGATGCGCGGCCGGGCGCGGCCTGCTGCACTCGCCCGGGCTGCGGCTTCGGCGACGAACGGCGCGTGCAACGCGGCATCCGCGCTCGTGGTCGCCCCGCCGCCGATGAGGTGCACGCTCATGCGGCGCCCTCGCCGACCACGACGGGCGGCAGCGCCGACCACGGGAAGACGATCCAGTCGTCGGTGCGGCGGTAGTCGAAGTCGGGCTCGAGCACGGTGTGCGACTTCGTGTAGAGCGTCGCGCTGCGCACGTCGGCGCCGGCCTCGCCCAGGATGCCGACGACCTTCGCGAGCGTGCGGCCGGAATCGGAGACGTCGTCGACGAGGAGCACGCGCTTGCCGCCGAGTGCGGGCGCGTCGAGCATCGGCGGGTGCAGCACGGGCTCGGGCAGCCGTTCGTCGACGCCGGAGTAGAACTCCACGTTGATCGAGCCGCAGGCCTTGGTGCCGAGCGCGTACGCGATGGCGCCCGCGAACAGCAGTCCGCCGCGGGCGATCGCGATCACCACGTCGGGTCGGAACCCGGAGCCGAGCACGTCGGCCGCGACCTGCCGCGCGGCATCGGCGAAATCGTCCCAGGTGAGGATCTCGCGCCGGATCCCGTCGTCGGCCGTGCCGGCGTCATTCGCATCGAAGGTCATGCTCCAAGGCTAGTCGCCGCTCGGCGCGCGCCCGGTGACGCACCGGCGCGACCGGTCAGCGCGGGGAGTCGTCGGAACGCGGCTCGTCGGCGAGCGGCTCACCGGCGAGAGACTCGCCTGCGAGCGGCTCGCCGGCGGACGCCTCGTCAGCAGGCGGTGCGTCGGCGGCGTCCGAGGTCCCGAGCATGTCGAGCACTGCGCCCGCGCCGCCTGAGTGGTGCGCCCGCACCTGACTCACCTTGTCGCCGATGTACGAGATGATCGTCGCCGATGCCGTGCCGACGATGGCGACGCCGCCGGCCATGAGGAACACCGCGTAGAAGCGCCCCTCGGTGGTGACCGGATACATGTCGCCGTAGCCCACCGTCGCGATCGTGACGATGGCCCACCAGATGGAGTCGCCGAACGTGGTGATGGTGGCACCCGGGGCGTTGCGCTCCGCCTGCAGCGTCGCCAACGCGATGAAGTACACGAAGACGACGGCGTACGTGGAGCCGAAGATGATGATGTTCGCACGCACCGCTGCGCCGCTCCGGCGCTGCAGGTACGGCACTTCGCGCAGCAGGGAGAGCACCCGGAACGCGCGGAACACCGGGATGATCGCCGAGAGGACGTCGATCGGGTGCGTGCGGACCCACTTCCACCTGCCGCCGCGCGGTGTGAGCGCTATGCGCACCACGACGTCGATCACGAAGACCAGCCACGCCGCCACGAGTGCGAAGAACAGGAGCGAACCCGGTCCCCGCGGAATCCACGGGGCGAGCACGTAGATCGTGTACGCGACGATGAAGACGACGCCGAGTACGACGAGCGGCACCGTGGTGACGCGCTCCCAGTCGGTGCGTCGCCGCGCCCCCGTCGCCGGCTCCTCGGCCATCATCCCTCGCCGCGCACGGTCAGCGGCCCCTTCGTCAGCCGGTACGGAGCGGCCTGGGCGACGGGCTTGACGATGATCAGGTCGAGGTCGACGTGACGCGGCTTCAGCACGGCGTCGGCGACGATCGCCGCGATGTCCTCGGCGACGAGCGGCTCGGGCACGTCGTCGTAGACCGCCTCGGCCCTGGCGCGGTCGCCGCCGAAGCGGACGAGCGCGAACTCGTCGGTCTTCACCATGCCCGGCGCGACCTCGATGACCCGCAGGGGTTCGCCGTTCAGCTCAAGCCGCAGCACCTCGGTGAGCGCGTGCGCGGCGAACTTGGCGGCGTTGTACCCGCCGCCGCCGACGTAGGCGGTGTGCCCCGCGATCGAGGTGATGTTCACGATGTCGGCCACGCCGCGCTCGACCGCACCGCGCCGCAGCAGCGGCAGCAGCGTGCTCGTCACGCGCTTCAGCGCGAGCACGTTCACCTCGAACATCCACGCCCAGTCGTCGACGTCGGAGGCCTCGACCGAGTCGAGCCCCTTGGCGCCGCCCGCGTTGTTGACGAGGGCGTGCACGGGCCCCGTCGCCTCGAGGTGGTCGCGGAGGCGGTCGACGTCGGCCTGCTTCGTGAGGTCGGCGACCACGACGGATGCCCCGGTCTCCTCGGCGAGCGCCTGCAGGCGCTCCTCGCGGCGCGCGACCCCGACGACGTCCCAGCCGGCCGCGCGAAACGCGCGCACCGTCGCTGCACCGATGCCGGAACTCGCACCGGTCACGACCACTCGAAGCTCACTCATGCGCCCATTCTGCCCTGCCGGGCCTCGCTCGTGCGGTTGAATGGACTGATGCATTCGCGACCGCCGGCAACCCCGACCAAGCGCAGACGTGTCCCCCTGTGGGACAACGCCCGCTGGATCGCGATCACGCTGGTGGTCATCGGCCACGGCATCCTCCCGCTGATCGGCGAGTCGAACTCCGCCTACAGCGTCTACCTGTTCATCTACTCGTTCCACGTGGCGGTCTTCGTCACGGTCAGCGGGTACTTCGCGAAGTCCGGACCGCCGAACGCGAGGGCGCTCCGACAGATCCTCACCGACATCGTCTTCCCCTTCCTCATCTTCGAGACGATCTGGACGATCATCAAGTGGCTGCTCGGAAGCGACTTCTCCCTCGATTTCGCCACGGCGTCATGGACGCTCTGGTTCCTCATCGCCCTCGCGGTGTGGCGCATCGTACTGCCATACCTCGTGCTGCTCCGCTACCCCCTGCTCATCGCGATCGCCATCTCGATCGGCGCCGGGTACACCGAGTCGATCGACTCGACCTTCGCCCTCTCCCGCACGTTCGGCATGCTCCCGTTCTTCGTCTTCGGCTGGAAGCTGCGCCAGTGGCAGCTCACCGGCCGCTGGCTCGAACTCCGCGCCGCCGTCGCATGGCGCTGGCGGGCCGGTGCCATCGCGTTGTTCGGCGTGACGCTCGTGCTCATGCCGCTCGCGATCGAGACGTGGCGCGACCTGAAGCTGCGCCGCTTCATGCTCTACGACGAGTCGTACCAGGCGATCGGCTACGACGAGCCGTGGTCGGGCGCCATCCGCCTGGGGCTCCTGCTCTTCGCGATGCTCCTGTCGGTCGCGTTCCTCGTGCTGATGCCCCGCGGCGCGCACTGGTTCACGCCGTTCGGCACGGCCACGATGTACATCTACCTGCTGCACACCTTCGTGCTCTTCCCGTTCCGCGAGACCGAGGTGCTCGCCGGCGACCAGCCCTTCTGGGTGCTGCCGGCGATGATGCTCTTCTGCGTCGCGATCTCGATCGTGCTCTCGCTGAAACCCGTGCGCCGCGTGTTCCGTCCGCTCGTCGAGCCGAAGGCCAGGTGGCTGTTCCGCCCCGAGCCGTCGACCGCGACCGGCACGATCGTGCTGCCGCCCGAGGCGGGGCCCCGGTAGGCCGGCTCCACCGGTCGAGCGGATGCCGCGTGCGTGACGCCGTGTTGCGGCATCCGTTGCCCCTCTCGGCGCGCCCGCCTAACGTGACTCGAAAGCTGCGGCGAACCCGCCCGAGCCGTTCCTGAGGAGACGTCCATGACCGAGACCGCCGACTGGCGCTTCGAGACCAAGCAGGTGCACTCGGGAGCCGCTCCCGACCCCGTGACCAACGCCCGCGCCACGCCGATCTACCAGACCACGTCATACGTGTTCAACAGCGCGGAGCACGCGCAGAACCTCTTCGCGCTCGCCGAGTTCGGCAACATCTACACGCGCATCCAGAACCCGACGCAGGCCGTCGTCGAAGAGCGCATCGCCGCGCTCGAGGGCGGCACCGGTGCGCTGCTCGTGGCATCGGGCCAGTCGGCGTCGACGTTCGCCGTGCTGAACATCGCGCAGGCCGGCGACCACATCGTCTCGTCGTCGTCGATCTACGGCGGCACGTACAACCTCTTCAAGTACACGCTCGCCAAGCTCGGCATCGAGACGACCTTCGTCGAGAACCAGGACGACGCCGACGAGTGGCGCCGCGCCGTGCGCCCGAACACGAAGCTCTTCTTCGCCGAGACGATCGGCAACCCGAAGATCAACGTGCTCGACATCGGCCTCGTCTCGGGCGTCGCGCACGACTCGGGCGTGCCGCTCATCGTCGACAACACGATCGCGACGCCGTACCTCATCCGTCCGTTCGAGCACGGCGCCGACATCATCATCCACTCGGCCACCAAGTTCCTCGGCGGCCACGGCACCACCATCGGCGGCGTCATCGTCGACGGCGGCAAGTTCGAGTGGTCGAAGAACGTCGAGAAGTTCCCCGGACTGACCGAGCCCGACCCCTCGTACCACGGCGCGAGCTACACGGCCGCGGTCGGCGACGGGCTCGCCTACGTCATCAAGGCGCGCGTGCAGCTGCTCCGCGACCTCGGCGCGGCGATCGCGCCGAACAGCGCGTGGCTCCTCATCCAGGGCATCGAGACGCTCTCGCTCCGCATCGAGCGCCACGTGCAGAACGCCCAGGAGATCGCGGAGTGGCTCGACAACCACCCCGACGTCGCGAGCGTCAACTACTCGGGCCTGCCGTCGAGCCCCTGGTACGCGGCTGCCAACACCTACGCCCCCAAGGGCGTCGGCGCGGTGCTCTCGTTCGAGCTGAAGGGCGGCGTCGACGCCGGGCGTGCGCTCGTCGACAACCTGTCGCTGTTCAGCCACCTCGCCAACATCGGCGACGTGCGTTCGCTCGTCATCCACCCGGCGTCGACGACGCACTCGCAGCTGACTCCCGAGCAGCAGCTCACGACCGGTGTCACGCCGGGCCTCGTGCGCCTGTCGGTCGGCATCGAGAACATCGACGACCTGAAGGCCGACCTCGAGGCGGGCTTCGCCGCCGCGCGCGCCGCCACGGAGGCCGCTCGCGTCTGACGCACCACCGCGAACGGCGGATGCCGCGGACCTGCAGGGGCCCTG
>NZ_JBHURI010000085.1:0-17159 GCF_042673425.1 Agromyces sp. NPDC056965
CGCGCGCATCGACCGACCGGTCGGTGCGCGCGTTCTCGTCTCGGCGCTACAGGAGCCGGTCGAAGAGCTGCAGTTCGACGGCCGCCGCCCGCGCGAGCAGGAACCCGATGATGCCGACGATCCATCCGGTCGCCTCGGCGGCGTTCTTCTCCATCCAGGCGCCGAGCCGCGCGAGGGGTCGCTCCATCGCTCGCGCGGCCACGATCCGGAGACCGAGCAGCACGAGGGCGGGCAGCACCATGACGACGCAGTAGCCCACGAGCACGAGGAACCGGGTGGCGGCGTCGAACTCCGACGTGGAGAGCAGCCCGATGCCGACGAGGTAGGGCAGCATCGACGCCACCTCGACCGCCGCGGCCGCCACCGCGAGCCCCATGAGGGGCAGCAGGCTGCCCGCCTCGTCGCCCACGTCGGTGACCGCGCGTTCACGCCACCGTGCGAAGCGGCCGGGGCCCGAGCGCTTGCGCTTGCCGCCGATGAAGAACGAGCCGATGAGCAGGGCCGCGCCGACGATGAGCTGCGCCCAGAGGAACCCGGGAGTCGCTGCGAGCGTCATGAGCTGCGGGAGGGCGGTGGCCGCGATCGTCAGCAGCACGACGCCGACCAGCAGGTAGAAGCCGGCGACCGTCGCGAGGTAGATGAGGATGCGAACGGGCCGCAGCCGGCCGGGCGCCAGGAGCAGCCACGTGGGGATGAGCAGGGTGCCGAAGCTCGTCGAGTCGACGAGCGCCAGCAGCGCGAGCGCGCCGAGGAGGGCGGGGCCGGTGAGGGCGGCCCCGCTCAGCAGGTCCAGGTCCATCCGTCCAGCCTCTCGGATGCCGCGCGCGGGCGGATCCCCCGCATGACGGATGTCGGCTCGCCGCGGGCGACCCGATCAGGCGTGCGCGGCCGGCGCGGCGAAGACGTTCAGCACGATCACGCCCGCGATGATCAGGCCGATGCCGAACAGCTTCGGCATCGTGAGGCTCTCGCCGAGGAACAGCACGCCGATGGTCGCGATCGCCGCCGTTCCGACGCCCGACCAGATCGCGTAGACCATGCCGATCTCGAGCTCGCGCACCGCCTGCGCGAGCATCGCGAACGAGACCCCGTAGGCGGCGAGCACGCCGACCGTCCACCACGGCTTCGTGAAGCCCTCGGTCTTGCCGATGAAGCTCGTCGCCGCGACCTCGAAGACGATCGCGAGGGTGAGGAACAGCCAGGCCATGGTGGATTCCGTTCTCGAGTGGCGGCATCCGACACTAGTGCAGAATGCTCACATGGACCTGCTCCTCGCGGGCGTGCTCGCACTGCTCGCCATCGCCGCTGCGACGGCCGTCGCGCCGAAGCTCGGCGTCGCCGCGCCGCTGCTGCTCGTGCTCGTCGGCCTCGGCGTCGGGCTCCTGCCGGCCGTGCCGTCGTTCGAGATCGATCCGGAGTGGATCCTCGCGGGAGTGCTGCCGCCGCTCCTCTACTCGGCCGCGGTCTCGATGCCGGCGATGGAGTTCCGCCGCGACTTCGGGGCGATCAGCGGGCTGTCGATCGTGCTCGTGGTCATCACCGCGGTGCTGCTCGGGCTGCTGTTCGCGTGGCTGATCCCGGGCCTCGGCATCGCGTGGGGCATCGCCCTCGGTGCCATCGTCAGCCCGACCGACGCGGTCGCGACGTCGATCGTGAAGCGCCTCGGCGTCTCGCCGCGGGTCGTCGCGATGCTCGAGGGCGAGAGCCTGCTGAACGACGCGAGCGCCCTCGTGCTGCTCCGGGCGGCGATCGCGGGCGCCGCGGCATCCGTCTCGATCTGGGGTGTGGCCGGATCGTTCGTGTACTCGATCGTCGTCGCCGCCGTCATCGGCGTCGCCGTGGGCTGGGTCAACCTGCAGGTTCGCGCGCGCATCGCCAACCCGACGGTCAACACCGTCATCTCGTTCACGATGCCGTTCCTCGCCTCCATCCCGGCCGAGCACCTCGGCGCCTCGGGCCTCGTCGCCGCCGTGGTCGCCGGGCTGGTCACCGGCCGCGGTGCTGCGCGCTACCTCAGCCCGCAGCACCGATTGTCGGACGTCCAGAACTGGCGCACGATCGAGCTCGTGCTCGAGGGTGCGGTGTTCCTCGTGATGGGACTCGAGCTGACGGCGATCGTCGCCGATGTGGAGGCCGCCCACGAGGGCGCCTGGTACGCGGTGGGGCTCGCAGCCCTCGCGCTGACGGCGACGGTGCTGATCCGCGCCGCCTTCGTCGCCCCGCTGCTGGCCGCCCTCTCACGTCAGGCGAAGCGGGCTGCCACCATCAAGGGCGTGATCGCCGACCGTGTCGCGAGCGGAACGGCGAGCTTCGGCAGCGGACCCGGAAGCGGTCGCCAGCGCGGACGCGCGGCCATCGAGACGCAGCACCTCGAGCACCGGGCGTCGCGAGGCGAAGCACGACGCGATCGGCAGCCCTCGGCGGCGACGACCGAACGGTTCCGCACGATGTGGCGACGCAGGGTCGCCGACATCGACTACCTGCTCACCCAGCCCCTCGGCTGGCGCGAGGGCACGATCGTGGTGTGGGCCGGCATGCGCGGCGTCGTGACGCTCGCCGCCGCCCAGACCCTGCCGGCGGAGACCCCGAGCCGCTCGCTGCTCGTCCTCATCGCGTTCGTCGTCGCCGTCGGCTCGCTGCTCGTGCAGGGCGGCACGCTGCCGTGGCTCGTGCACCGGCTGCTGCCCGCGCGCGACCCCGGCGAGAGCATCGCGGAGCGGCGCGAACTCGAGCGGGTGCTCCGGTCGGCGGCGATGGCCGAGATGGCGGCCGACGACGACCCTGCGGTTCGGGAGATGGCCGAGCGCATGCGCGCGGCCTGGCAGCTCTCGAACGCCGAGGGCGCGAGCGACGACGACGAGGCGGATGCCACGGACGACGCGGATGCCACGGCGGACGCGGACGCCTCAGGCCCGTCGGGTACTCCGGCCGACGCGACGGCCGGCGCCCTCTCCCCGGCCGCGGGATCCGGCCGGCGGATCGACCCCGAGCAGGTGCGCCTGCTCCGACTCCGCATGATCGAGGCGGAGCGCACCGCCCTGCTCGACGCTCGCGACGACGGCATGTTCAGCGCCGCCGCGCTCAGCGCCGCCCTCGAAGACCTCGATGCCGAGCAGATCAGCGTCGAGCTGAAGGGGTCCGAGAGCGCCTGACACTCGACTGGCGACGACGGATCAGGAGCACGAGACCGAGTCCGGCCACCACCGCGCCGACCGCGACGGCGAGCCACGCGGCCGGGTCCACCCCGGTCGCCGGGAGTCCGCCACCGCCCGCGGGCGGCACCGGCACCGGTGACGGTGTCGGGGTCGGCGTCACCGGCGGCGCGGTCTCGAAGCGATTGACGACCGTGCAGGCGACCTCGTCGCCGAGGCTGAGCACGAGGTCCGCGGCGCCGGGGCCGGTCTGCACGAGATCGGCGGGCGCGAACCCGCTGCCGGTGCACGACCACTCACCCGCGACGTACCCGTCGGTCGCAGCGCCGGCCGCCGGGGACGGCCGCTCTCCGAGCCGGTAGACGCCCTGGTCGACGACCGTGCTCGCCACCGGCGCTTCGCCCTCGACCGATCCGGGGCCGACTGCGGTCAGCACCCAGTCCGAGGCATCCGCGTCGCCGCCGTCGACGACCTTGTCGAGGGCGAGGGTCGGCGGCACTGCGCTGTTCGTCGCCGTGCAGACCACCGTCTCCCCGTACTGCACGAACGCCGAACGGCCGTCCCAGGTCGTGCCGGCGCACGACCACGTGCCCTCATAGCCGCCGGGGCCGTCCTCGCTGAAGACGTACTGGCCGGGCGGCACCGACAGGTTCGTCACCTCGGCCGTGCCCTCGACGCCGGCGAAGGCGGCGTTGCCCGGGCCGCGCGCCTTGAGCATGAACTCGGAGTCGGTCGCGGTCCCGCCGCCGGGTTCGTTCACGACGTCCTTCACGAGCGTGAGCGTCGGCAGGATCGCGGCGTTCAGCACCGTGCAGTGCGCGTCGGAGCCGGCCGGAACGGTGGCGACGCCGTCGGACGTGACGCTCGCGCCCGTGCACGCCCAGCCGAACTGCTGGTAGCCCGCGGGCCCATCGGCCTCGGCGAGCGACCACACCGAGCCGCCGGGCACCGGGGCTCGGGTGACGGCCGGGCTGCCAGAGGCTCCCGAGATCACCGCACCACCCGCTTGCGCCGTCGCGGTGAGCGTCCAGGCGGAGCCGGGTGCGCCGGGACCGATGGGGGCGGCGACCTCCTTCTCGAGCGTGAGGGTGGATCCCTGCCAGCGGTTCGTGATCGTGCAGGTGACGGCGGACTCCTCGCTCGGCAGGTCGACGACCGGTCCGGTCGAGACCTGCTCGTCGGTGAGGTCGTCGACGCACACCCAGTCGCCGGCGAGGTAGCCGGATGCCTCGGGCTCGCTGCTCGACTCCGAGAGCGTGTAGGTGCCGGTCGGCACGGCGACGAAGCTGACCGCCTCGGTGCCGGTCGCGCCGTCGAACTCGAATCCCGTCGAGCCGTCGGCCGCGAGCGTCCAGTCGGTTCCGGCGAGCGGTCCGCCGCCGGAGTTCACCACGGCCTTCACGAGCGTGAGGTGGGCGGAGGTGCGGTCGTTCTCGATCGTGCACGCGATCTCGGCTCCGGCGGCGACGACGACCTCGGTGACGAAGGCGGTCGAACCGGTGCACTGCCAGCCCTGCGTGGTGTAGCCGGCGGTCGGCCCGGACTCGGCGAGCGCGTAGGTGCCGGCGGGCACGGGGACGCGAGTGACGCCCGGCGACCCGGTGACGCCCGAGGCGGTCGCGACGGCACCGGTCGCCGACAGCGTCCAGTCCGTGGGCGGCTGGTCGCTGTCGACGACGGTCTTCACGAGCGTCAGCCATCCGCCCTCGAAGTCGTTCACGATGTCGCAGCGAACGTCGGCCTCGGCACCCACGGCGACGGTCCCGTTCGAGACGGCGACCGGGGTCCCGTTCGTCTGGTCGACGCACGACCATGCACCCGCGAGGTATCCCGCCGGTCCGGTCTCCTCGAGCAGGTAGTCGCCGGGGTCGACACCGGCGTGGGTGACGGCGAGCGAGCCGGTGGGGCCGGAGATCACGTCGTTCGCCCCGCCCTGGCCGGTCGCCGACAGGGTCCATGCCGTCGGATCGTGCAGCGGCATCCCGGCAGGGCCGGTCACCGACTTCACGAGCGTGAGCTGCGGCAGCGATGCCGAGTTCGTGATCGAGCACGTCACGAACTGGTCGAGATCGAGATCGATGCCGCCATCGGCCGCGACCGGCAGGGTGCCCGTGTTGCCGAGGTGGTCGGTCGTCGTGCACGTCCAGGTGCCCGCCGTGTAGCCGTCGGGCCCGCCGCTCTCCTGCAGCCGGTAGTGGCCGATGCGCACGCGCACGTTCGTGACCTCGGCGGAGTTGCCCGGACCCTGCACGTTCGTCGGCCCGTCCATCGCCGCGAGCGTCCAGGCCGAGGGCGGGGCGCTGCCTCCGACGACGTCCTTGTGCAGGGTGAGGGTCGGCTCGATCGCCTCGTTCTCGACCGTGCAGGTGAGCTGCTGGTTCTCGGCGAGGGTGATGGTGCGCACCGGATCGGTCGTGATGTCGCCGCCGCACTCCCACTGCACGAAGCGGTATCCGGGCGGGGTGTCGGCGCGCTCGATCTCGGAGATCTCGTAGGTGCCCGCCGGCACGGGGCGGCTCTGGATGCCGTTCAGCCCCTGATCGCGGATCACCTCGCCGGTGTCGACGTTGACGGCCTGCACGTCCCACAACGACCGGTCGCCCACGCTGGAACCGCTGTCGAGGTTCTCGATCCGCTTGAAGAGCGAGAGCCGCGCCTCGCCGGCGGCGACCGCCGGGGAGGCCGTCACCGTGACCGCCGCCCCCACGAATGCGATCGTCACGATCGCGGCGAATGCGCGGAGCCACCGTCGCCGAACCTGCATCGAACCTCCCCCGAAGTGCGCCCGGGGCGCTCGGACCCGGTTCGTCCACGCTACGTGGAATCGGCGGATTCGTCGATGACCGCGGCCGACGCCCTCGGAACGGCACCGTCCTCAGCCGAGGGCGATGTCCGCAGCGGTGAGATCGGCGTTGACGGCCCCGGCGATCAGCGATCCCGCGCCGAGCGACACCGAGACGTTCGAGCGTCGGTCGATCACGTTGCCGACCGCCCAGACGTGTTCGACGCTGGTGCGGCCGTCGGGGTCCACCACCACCCAGGAGCCGGCCGCGTCGTCGAGCGTTCGCGCCCCCAGGTCGCGCAGCAGCCGGTCGCGCGGGTGCAGCGTCGTCGCAGTGAAGATCGTCTCGACCGCCACCGAGCGGTCGTCGAGTTCGACGGCCTCGACCCGCCCATCGCTCGAACGGACCGCTCGCACCGGGCCGCGCTCGATCCGGATGCCGCGTGCCTCGAGAGTTCGCACCGCATCCGCCCCGGGCTCTCCGACGTCGTTCGGGAAGTAGACGATCCGCTCGGACCATTGCCGGAGCTGATGCGCCTGGTCGACCCCCTGGGGCCCGGCGGCGATGACGCCGATCGTGTGGTGGCGACGTTCCCACCCGTCGCAGTAGGGGCAGACGACCACGCCGCGGCCCCACTGCTCCCGCAGTCCGGCGATGTCCGGCAGCCGGTCCCTGAGCCCGGTGGCGACGATCAGCCGCCGCGCGGTCACGGCACCCGACGGGCCGTCGACCTCGATGCCGCCGCCGCGGGCGCGAGCGGACTCGACCCGCCCTTCGACGACGACGCCCCCGTACTGCTCGACCTCGACCCGGCCCCGTTCGAGCAGTCGCGTCGGCGGCAGCCCGTCGTGGCCGAGCACCCCGTGCATGTGCGCGGCGACGCCGTTCCTCGGGTCGCCCGCGTCGAACACGATCACGCGGCGGCGCGCCCGGGCGAGCGAGAGCGCCGCGCTCAGTCCGGCCGGGCCACCGCCCACCACCGCGACGTCGAACGGATCGGCTGCCATGCTGCGTACCCTACGCTCACCGGGCGACGGACGCCTCCGTTCCGCCCGGGCGCCTCCTCACCGCGTCGGGCGCACGCGGAGCGTCGCGAGGATCGCGGCGGCGACGTCGTCGCGGCTCCGTTCGGGCTCGAAGACGAGCCACTCGAGCCCCGACATGAGCACCGCCCCGAAGACGCCCGACGCCATGATGCTGCTGCGTCCGGCCGCGGCATCCGTCTCGTCGATCGCCTCGGCGAACACGGCGAGCGCTTCGTGCCGGAGTGCGAACAGGGTCTGCTGCCAGGCGCGATCGGTGCGGAAGATCTCGGAGGCCATGAGCCTCGCGAGCGCGCCGTTCTCGGCGACGATGTCGAGCAGCCGGATGACGAGCGCATCGACCGCGTCCCATCCGCGAAGTTCGCCCTTCGCGCTGCGGAGGGATTCGGCGAGTGCGCCGACCCCCTCCTGCAGCAGGGCCTCGAAGAGCTGGTCCTTCGAGCTGAAGTTGTAGTAGAGGCTGCCCTTGGCGACGCCGGCGAGTTCGGCGACCTCGTCCATGGTCGTGCCGGTGATGCCCTTGGTGGCCGCCAGCTCGAGCGCGGCGTCGAGGATGGCGCGCTTCGTGGTGTTCGCGCGTGCCATGGTGTCTCCTCGTCGTTCGCTCGGGCCGGCGGTCGGGCCGCCGGCTAGATCGCCAGCTCGGGGTGCAGGCGGCTGACGCTCCACATGCGCTGCTTGCCGGCGCTCCAGGCGCTGATGGCGAGCGAGCCCACGAGGATGCCGGCCAGCACGAGCACCGAAATCCACAGTCTAGAGTCCACGCCGCCGGTGATGAGCTCGCGCAGTCCGCTCACCACGTAGGAGGCGGGCATGTACGGGTGCAGCCACTGGAAGAAGGCCGGCGTCGTCTCGACGGGGTAGGTGCCGCCCGATGAACTGAGCTGCAGCATGAGCAGCACGAGGCTCACCACCCGGCCCGCGGCGGTGCCGAGCACGATGATGAACATCTGCTGCAGGGCGAGGAACGCGAGCGTCACGAGGTAGATGAACGCCGAGGTGCCGAGCCAGTAGGCGGGCTCGAGGCCGATGCCGTAGACCAGCACGAGCACCATGATCACGACCTGGCCGAGGCCGATCGCCATCGCGGGCAGGAAGCCGGTCATCACGGCGCGGAGGCCCGTGGCCGAGGCGGCGAGCGCCCGGGTCGGCAGCGCACGCAGGATGAGCCACGTGATGAGGCCGCCGACGAAGGTCGCGAGCGCGATGAAGAAGGGGGCGAAGCCCTCGCCGAAGCTCTTCGACTCGTTCTGCCAGCTCTGGTCGAGCTGCACGGGCGCGGCCATGACGTCGGCCTTGGCCTCGATGTCGGCAGTGGTGAGCTGCGGCGCCGCTGCTGCGCCCTCGCCGAGCTTGTCGGCGAGCGTGCCGGCGCCGTCGGCGAGCTGCGTCGCCCCCGACGCGAGTGCGGTGCCGCCGTCGGCGAGCTGGCCGGTGCCGCTCACGAGGTCGTCGGTGCCCGAGCTGAGCCGGTCTGCACCGCTCGCGATGGTCCTGGCTCCGGATGCCGCTTCGCCCGACTTGTTCGAGAGGGTCGACGCGCCATCGCTCACCTGGGCGGCGCCGGCCGCGAGCTCGGCGGCCTTCGGTGCTCCGGCGGTGAGCCCGGCGGAGAGCTGGTCGACGGCCCCGGCGTACTGGCTGCTGAGGCCCGCGTATCCCTGCACGGTCGGCAGTGCGGCCTGCGCTGCGCCGTCGACACCCGCGGCGATCGCCTGGATCTCGGCGAGGCGCGCGGTCACGTCGACCGTGGCACCCTGCTCGCCGGCGAGATCGGCCTCGAGGCTCGCGATCTTCGCCGAGAGCAGTGCGGTGCCCTGCGTGAGTTCGCCGGTCTTCGTCGCGATCCCGGTCGCGCCGTCGGCGAGGCCGTGCGCCTTCTGGGCGAGCACGGCGGAGCCGCTCGCGGCGTCGGCCACCTTGCCAGAGAGCTCGGCCGCGCCATCCGAGACACGCGTCGCCCCGGCCGAGAGCGTACCGGCGCCCGAGGCGAGCTGTTCGAGGCCGTCGGCGAGGGTGCCGGTGCCGTCGGCGAGCTGCACGGCGCCCGTGTCGAGCGCGCCGGCACCGGTCGCGAGGTCGCCGAGGCCGACGACGAGGCGGCCGGCGCCGTCGTTCGCGGTCGCGAGGCCGTCGGCGAGGGTGGTCGCGCCGTCGGCGGCCGAGCGGATGCCGGCGCCGGCGTCGTTCAGCCCGATGAGCATCGCGTCGGCGGTCTGCTGGCCGACCTGCTCGGCCACGGTGTCGCGCAGCTGGACCATGGCCTGCTGGCCGAGGGTGGAGGCGAGGAAGCTGTTCGAGTCGTTGTAGTCGACCTCGACGGTCGCGGGCTTCGGGTCGTCGGAGCCGACCGAGACGGCGCTGGCCGAGAAGTCGGCCGGGATCGTGACGGCGAAGTAGTAGTCGCCGTCGGTCACGCCGGTCGTGGCGTCCGCGGCATCCGTCACCTGCCAGTCGAGGTCGTTCCGGCTCGTGAGCTCATCGACGAGGTCGTCGCCCGCGGTGATCACCTCGCCGTCGCGGCTCGCGCCGGCGTCCTCGTTCACGAGGGCGACGGGGAGGTTCTTCAGCTCGTCGGTCGGCGCCCAGAACGCCCAGAGGTACAGGGCGCCGTAGATGAGCGGGATGAAGAGGAGCACGACGAGCGCGATCTTGGGCAGCGTGCCCTTGCCGAAGCGTCGGAGCTCCGTGCCGGAGGAGAGGAAGGCGAACATCAGGCGTGCTCCAGGATGAGGTCGATGGCGTCATCGGGGTCGGCGGGTGCCGGAACCTCGGGCGCGATGGTGGTGAGGTCGAAGGCGAGCGGGGCGATGCCGAGCTCGTTCCAGATGGCGGTGTCGGGCGCGGCGGCGGAGGCCACGACGGCGGTGCCGGCCCGGGTGATCGCGTCGAGGCGCTGCCACAGCACGCGCCGGGCCGCGGGCGACTGCACCTGCTCGATCTGGTCGAAGAAGAGCACCTCGGGCTCGCTCATCATCGCGAGTGCGATGCGGAGCAGCACGGTCTGCACCTCGTCGAGGTCCCAGATGACGGTGTCGGTCGAGGGCAGTGGCACGTCGCCGAAGACGGGGGCGAGCACGCGGCGGAGCTCGGCGTCGTCGGTTCGGCGCACGATCGCCCACCAGGGCGCGAGCCACGCGGCGCGCTCGCGAAGGGCGGCGCCGACCGTCACCGACTCCTCGAGCGTGTCGATGCCCTGGAAGCCGGCGATCGCGGTCGCGCGCTGCACGGGTCGGGCACGGCGGGGCAACTCGTAGCCGAGCACCTCCGCGGTGCCGCTCGAGGGCTTCATGCGTCCGGCGAGGGTGAGCAGCAGGCACGTGCGGCCGCTGCCGGCCGGGCCGTGCAGCACGGTGAGGCCGCGGTCGGCGACGAGGTTCACGGGGCCGTAGACGGGGCCGCGCTTGGAGTGGAGGGCGAGTTCGTGCGCCCGCACGATGATCGACACGATGCATCCTTCTCAATTTGTACTGACTAGTCAGTTTAGATCGAGAAGGCGGAATCGGCAAGCCCGGGGCCCCGGCTGCGGATCAGGCGGGTCGGCGGGTGCTACTCGAGCTCGCGCAACCGCGCCGCCACGCCGCCGCCCTGGTTGGTGCGCCGCTCGGAGCCGACGGCGATCGCGAGCAGCACGGCACCCGCCGTCGCGAGCGTGATCCACCACGGCATGGCCCCGACGGCGCGGTCGACCTGGGCGGAGAACACCACGATGTTCTCGATCGGCAGCACCGCGAGCCCGAGCACGAACGGCGCGGCGAGCTTGCGCGACGAACCGACGAGGATCGCGACGAGGGCCAGCGCGATCACGAGGATCGGCCGGTACAGCTGCGGATCCGTTCCGGTCGCGAGCACCGACGGCAGGAAGGTGAGCACGATCCCGGGCGCGAGCAACCGCCAGCTGCCGCGGAACCCGATCGGCCACGAGTTCAGCGACGGATGCGACGGCGCCACGGCCGCCGGGCGCATCGCGATGAGGCCCGCCGCCAGCACGGCGAGCCCGAGCGGCAGCGAGAACACCTCGACGCGAAGGTCGCGCTCGCTCCAACCGGTGACCCCCGTCGCCCAGGCGAGCCCGTAGGTGAACCAGAACGGCGGAAGCACCGGGCGGGTGCGGCGCGCGAGCGACACCGTGACGAGGGCCAGCGCGAGCAGCAGCACCATCAGCGCCCACAGCGTCCAGATCGCGAACCACTCGCGCCGGATCGCCGTGATCGGCCCTGCGACGAGGAACACGAGGGCCGGGGCGAGGAGCCATCTCGTCTCGCGGAGCCAGGTCTCGAGCGGAGTCACCGCCGCCGGCGGCTTCGCCGCCCCGTCGCGCAGTCGCCGCACCGAAACGATCGCGAGCAGCACGCCGACGACGCTGATGCCGAGCACCGGCAGCATGACGAGATCGGGATCGGCGATGGCGACCACGTCGCGCTCGAGTCCCCACCGCATCGCCTGGATCGGCGCTGCGGCCGCGGTGACGAGCGCCCCGGCGAGGGCGGGCGCCCGAAGCATCCGCGTGTCCGAGCCGGCAGGCAGCCGGGTCAGCACCCAGCCGGAGACGAGCAGCACGACGGATGCCGCGAGGAGCGACGCCGTACGCCACGGGAACGCCCCCGGCTCCGACCCCCAGGCGGCGAGCAGCACGAGCGACGGCACGAGCGCGCACGCGAGCCCGGTCGCCGCGAGGGCGAGCCCTCGTCGCCCGCGGGCGACGAGGATCGCACCGACGCCGATCGCAGCGATCGCGGGCGGCAGCGTGTACGGCTCGACGACCGCGATGCCGAGCATCGCCCACACGCACCAGAGCGCCCCGGTCCAGCTCGCCGCGGCGAGCCACCAGCCGTAGCGACGGCCGGCGACGATCCGCGTGGCGGCGAAGCCGAGTCCGAGCACCACGAGCACGGCCGTCGCCGTGCCGAGCCCTGCTGCGTCGCGCACGAGGGCGAGCAGCACCGCGATCACCGCGGTCACGAGCGAGGAGATCTCGATCCAGAGGCGCACGGATGCCGCGGTGCCGGCGTCGTGGCCACGGCGCTCGAGTACCATCTCGATCGCCTTCGTCGCCGGCAGCACGACGGCGACGATCGCGGCGATGACCGGCAGCACGACCGGGGCGCCGCTGACGTCGAGGAACTGCGAGCCGAGGCAGACGGCGACGACCGCGAGCGACGGCACGAGCAACGCGGCCGCCGCCGAGCGCACCAGGCGGTTCAGGCCCGGTCGACGGGTGAGCACGAGCGCGAGCGCGAGCAGGAACATGACCGCGGTCGACAGCGCCGTCCACCCGTTCGGCTCGCGAAGCACCGTGGCGACGCCGATGAGGAACGGCACGGCGGTGACGACGAGGATCGCGTACCAGGAGCGGGCGTCCACTCGGCGCACGAGCGTCGCCGCGAGCGCGCAGAGCGCGGCCGCGGTCGTCGTGAGGCAGAGCACGACGATCGTCACGACGCCCAGGCGGTCGAGCGCCGTCGCGAACACGACGAGGGCGTACGCGTAGGCCGCCCCGACGTGCACCACCCGGGCGCCGGGCGCGACCGGGCGGGCGACCACCAGGATCGCGGCGACGATGACGACGCCCACCGGCACCGTGATGCCCGGGTCGTTCC
Source organism: Agromyces sp. NPDC056965 (assembly GCF_042673425.1). Taxonomy (NCBI): domain Bacteria; kingdom Bacillati; phylum Actinomycetota; class Actinomycetes; order Micrococcales; family Microbacteriaceae; genus Agromyces; species Agromyces sp. NPDC056965. The sequence continues at coordinate 12,579 of NZ_JBHURI010000085.1, forward strand.
AGCTGAGGAGCGCGGCGACGACGAGGGCGGCATGGGCGAGCACGATGAAGGGAGCGCGAAGGCGGAGGCGTGCCCTGCTGAACCGCGATATCGGAACGATCACCGCCGCGGTCGCGAGCACGGCGGCCGTGATGCCGACAACCGCTCCGCCGAGGGGGGCGAATGCCGGCCATGCGACGAACGCCGCGGTGCCGAGCGCACCGATCCAGAGGGCGAGCACGAGCATGTCGATCGGGAAGCCCGTGCGGCGGGCTGCCGGCTCGGTGCGCCGCGCGAGCGCAGCGAGCCCGGCCGCGCCCGAGGCGGCGGCGAGGAGCCCGAGCACCGCGGCGAGCGCCACGTCGGGGGCCGGACCGCCGGCGTCGACCGGGACGATTGGGTCGGACCCCGGCGAACGGAACGGGGCGAGCCCGTCGCCGAGGAAGGCGAGCACGACCGAGCCGAGGGCTCGGAGCGCGATCGTCACGGCCGGCAGCACGACCGCGAGGCCGACGCTCAGTGCGCCGCCCTGCACCTCGCGGGCACGCACGACGCCGCCCGGGCGGATGGCACCGGACGCACCGATCGCCACCGCACCGGCGAGCGGCATGAGCGCCGCCTGCCAGACGGGGTCGAGCGTCGACGGGGCGAACGACGCCGCGACGAGCGCCGCCGTTCCGAGCGCCCCCGCGATGAAGCTCCAGCTCCGCGGCATCCCGTACCGGGTCGCCACGGCGGCCAGGGCGGCGAGCAGTGCGAGGATCGCGGCACGCACGAGCACCGGCCCCTGCGTGTCCGCGGCCGGCAGGAACACCAGCTGCACGAGCACCACGACGGTCGCGAGCAGTTGCATTACCGTGAGCGTCACGCGATCGGTGCGGAGTTCCGCGCCGAATCGTGGCGCCGCGACGCGAAGGAGCTGCTGCGCGCCGAGGGCGACGCCGATCACGCCCAGATGACCCCACGCCGTGCCCCAGTCGCCGGCGGCGTAGCCGAGGAACGCCGGCACGAGCGTGAGGCCCACGAGCGCGATCCACCACCAGGTGCGGATGCGCGCACGCCAGCCGATCGCGAGCATCGCGGCGGCAGCGATCGCCGTGCCGAGCGCGGCGAACGCCCACCCGCTCACCTCGGCGGGCGCGAGCTCGGTGAACGCCCAGACGTCGAGGGCGAGGAAGACCATCCCGAGCGCGCCGATCGCCTCGGCCGAGAACTGCACGCCTCGTCGGCGGAGCATCCAGGCGGTCGCGAGGAAGATCACGGTGACGACGGCGATCACGGTCGTACGCATGGCGAACCCGACATCGGGGTTCAGGAACGTGAAGACGATCGCGGCGACCGCGAAGAGGCCGGCGCCGGCGACGGCGAGCACCGATTGCACGCTCACCTGCGACGTCGAGTTCGACGGCGAGGCGGCCGCCTGCACGACCGGTGCGGCCGAGGCAGCGGGTGAGGGAGCCGTTCGGGTCTGCTGCCGACCGCCGGCGGCGAACGTCGCGGTGCGATCGGCCCACGACGCGGTCGGCAGTGCCGCGATGAGCCGCGCGCGCTCGTGCACGGCCTCGGCAGCACGCTGCGACGCCGCCCACAGCTCACGCCCCTCGGCGCCGCGCAGGTCGGCGGCGCACTCGGGGCAGATCGCGTGGTCGCCGAGCTGCGCGTCGCACCGCGGACAGTTCGTGGAGGCGAGCAGATATCGTGCGGCCTGCTCGTTCCATGCGCTCACCATTGGCGCAGTCTATTCACGCCGACGGCCGAACCGCCCCGCGATCGGCGCGGCCCTGTGCACAGCGGCACCCGCTGCGACGAGCGCCCTGCCGCGGATCGGGCGGGCCGGGGCGCTACTCGGCTCCGGCGAACGCTCGCGGCGGCGCTCCGCGCCAGGGGAAGGCGGGCGCTCCCCCGACCTCCACCTCGACGCCGAGCAGGGCGCCGTCGGCGTCGGTCGGATGCGGCAACCCGATGCTCGCCGTCGTGATCACGAGCAGCCGGTCGACGAGTGCGACGGCCGTCGGCCGCTTCGACGGCAGTTCGATCGTCTCGAGCAGCACGCCCTGCGGCGAGTAGCGGCGCACCTCGGCGGCATCCCAGACCGCCACCCAGAGCATGCCCTCGAGGTCGATCGCCAGGCCGTCGGGATTGCCGCCCTCGACCCGGCAGACGGTGCGCCGGTTGCCGAGCCGGCCGTCGGGCGCGACGTCGAAGGCCTCGATGCTGCGGTGCGGGAGGGTGTCGATGTAGTACAGCGTCTCGCCGGTGCGATCGAACGCGAGCCCGTTGGAGACGGTCACGCCGTCGAGGCGCTCGGTCGCCGCGCCGTCGGGGTCGATGCTCCAGAGCGAGCAGTGCGGTGCCCTCGGCATCGACTGGCTGCCGACCCAGAAGCGGCCGAGCGGATCGCCGCCGCCGTCGTTCATGTAGTCGTCGCCCGAGGCGAGGTCGACCGCGATCGGCGAGACGACCCCGTCGTCGCCCACGTGCACGACGCCTCGGTCGACGGCCACCGCCCACCCCGCGCCGGCCTCGGCGAGCGGCACGGGCGCGCCGATCCTCCTGCCGACGGTCACCGCGGGGCCCGGCACGACCATTCCCCCGTTGAACCGCCCGCGATGGAACGAGCTGGTCGCCATGTCGATCCATCCGAGACCGCCGTCGCGCCCGTCCCAACGGGGCGACTCGGCCTGGACGTACCGCTCGGCGGAGATGATCTCGACGGTTCGTGAGGGAGTGGAGCGCGACATCCGTGTCATCCTTCGGTGGTGGAGGTACCCGATATGTGGCAGGCTATCTCACAATATGAATGTCAGTTGCGAGACTGGCAAAGCAACGACGCTGAAGTGAGGAACTGGCCGATGGCCCCGATGCTCCATGGCTTGATGCCGATTCTTGCCACCCCGTTCGACGAATCCGGCGCGCTCGACCGCGCCAGCCTGCGACGACTGGTCGAGTTCCAGCTCGCCTCCGGCGTCGACGGTGTCGCCGTCTTCGGCATGGCGAGCGAGGGCTTCGCCCTCACCGCGGCCGAGCGCCGCACCATCCTCTCCGATGTCGTCGAGGTCGTCGCGGGCCGCGTGCCCGTCGTCGCCGGCGTCAACGGCACCTCGACGGCGACCTCGATCGAGCAGTCGCTCATCGCCCAGGAGGGCGGCGCCGACGCACTCATGGTGCTGCCGCCGTTCATGGTGAAGCCGCCTGCCGCGAGCCTCATCGACTTCTACGGCGAGGTCGCCGCGGCCACCTCGCTCTCGGTCATGGTGCAGGACGCCCCCGGCGTGACCGGCGTCGCCATGGCCCCGTCGCTCATCGCCGAGCTCGCCCGCCTCGACGGCGTCGACTCGGTGAAGATCGAGGCGCCCCCGACGGCCCCGAAGGTCGGCGCGGTCGTCGACGCGATCGGCGACGCCGACTTCGCGGTGCTCGGCGGGCAGAACGCGCAGTTCTGCCTCGAGGAGTACGCCCGCGGCGCGGTCGGCACGATGCCGGCCTGCGAGTTCGCCGACCTGCTCGCGCCTGTGCTCGAGCAGTTCATCACCGGGCGCGTCGACGAGGCGCGCGCCGGGTTCCGACGTATGCTCCCCCTCGTGCTGGTGGGTCTGCAGGGCGGCATCGCGTGGGCGGTGCACAAGGAGGTGCTCGTGGCGCGCGGCATCATCGACCACGCCACCGTGCGCTACCCGGCCGCCCGCCTCGACGCCGGCAGCCGCGCCGCCGTCGACCTCGTCATCGAGGAGCTCGACCTCCCGCCGCTGCCGACCGCGGTGCGCGTGTGACCCGTCGCGGCGTCCTGCTGATCGGCGGCGGCTCCGACATCGGGCTCGCGATCGCCAGGGCCTTCGCCGAGCAGGGCGACGCGGTCGTCGGAGTGGGGCTCGAGGCATCCGCCGACCCCGTCTTCGAGCGGTACCTCACCGCCGACTGCAGCCGAGCGGATGCCGCGGCGCACGCCGTCGCCGACGCCGAGCAGGCGCTCGGCCGCCTCGACGTCGTGGTGCTCGCCGCCGCCCGCATGCCGATCGGCGCGGCCGACGCCACGAGCGACGACGACTGGCGCGGCGCCCTCGGGGCGACGCTCGACTCGGCGTTCTTCGTGGCGCGCGCCGCGCTGCCGCGACTCGCCCCCGGTTCGTCCATCGTCGCCGTCACCTCGGTGAACGCCTCGCTCGCCGCACCGGGCCTGCCGGCCTACGCCGCGGCCAAGGCCGGCGTCGAGGGGCTCGTGCGCCAGCTCGCGCTCGAGTACGGCCCTCGGGGCGTGCGGGTCAACGCCGTGGCGCCCGGCAGCATCTCGGCCGACGAGACCGGCGAGAGCGAGGGCTACCCCCTCGGCCGCATCGGCCGCCCGGAGGAGGTCGCCGGCGTCGTGGCCTTCCTCGCCTCGGACACCGCGTCGTTCGTCACCGGCACGACGATCCCCGTCGACGGCGGCCTGTCGATCTCCTCCCCCGCCGCCTGGCTGAAGCCCGCACTGCGGGATCGCTGGCTCTGAGGCGGGGCTCCGCCCGTCGCCGGCTCCCAGCCCGATCCGTCTCCGGTTCCCAGCTGATCCGTCTCCGGCTCTCTGCCTGAACCGCCACCCGCCGGCCGGTGCACATCGCACTCTGC
>NZ_JBHURI010000086.1:0-16681 GCF_042673425.1 Agromyces sp. NPDC056965
GGGTGAGCGCAGGCTCACCGCCCGACCCGGTTACAGCGCCCGCAGGATGTCCTCGACCCGCGCCTTCGCGTCGCCGAAGAGCATCTGCGCGTTGTCGCGGTGGAACAACGGATTCGCCACTCCGGCGTAGCCGGCCGACATCGAGCGCTTGAAGACGATGACGTTCGACGCCTCCCACACCCGCAGCACCGGCATGCCCGCGATGGGACTGCCCGGGTCTTCGGCCGCCGAGGGATTGACGGTGTCGTTCGCCCCGATCACGAGCACGACCGAGGTCTTCGCGAAGTCGTCGTTGATCTCGTCCATCTCCTCGACGATGTCGTACGGCACCTTCGCCTCCGCGAGCAGCACGTTCATATGCCCGGGCAGCCGGCCCGCGACGGGGTGGATGCCGAAGCGCACGTCGACGCCGCGCTCGCGCAGGCGGCTCGTGAGCTCGGCCACGGGGTACTGCGCCTGTGCGACGGCCATGCCGTAGCCCGGCGTGATGATCACCGACCCCGCGTCGCGCAGCAACTCCGCGGCATCCGGTGCCGTGACCTCGCGGATCTCGCCCGCCTCCTCGTCGTTCGACGCGGTCGGCGCCGCGATGCCGAAGCCGCCCGCGATCACCGAGATGAACGAACGGTTCATGGCCTTGCACATGATGTACGAGAGGTAGGCACCCGAGGAGCCGACGAGCGCACCGGTCACGATGAGCAGATCGTTGTTCAGCAGGAAGCCCGCCGCGGCCGCGGCCCAGCCCGAGTAGCTGTTGAGCATCGAGATGACGACCGGCATGTCGCCGCCGCCGATGGATGCCACGAGGTGCCAGCCGAGCGCGAGGGCGAGGGCCGTCACCACCACGAGGAGCCACAGCTCGGGGGTGATGACGTACCAGACGGTGAGCACGACGAAGGCGACGAGGGCACCGAGGTTGAGCACGTTCTTGCCCGGCAGCATGAGCGGCGCCGACGACATGCGGGCCGAGAGCTTCAGGAAGGCCACGATCGAGCCCGTGAAGGTGACGCCGCCGATGAAGACGCCGATGAAGACCTCCGCATGGTGGATGTCGAGGAGGGCTCCGCTCATGCCCGTGACCTCGAGGGCGCCGTTCCAGCCCACGAGCACCGCCGCGAGGCCGACGAAGCTGTGCAGCAGGGCGATGAGCTCCGGCATGCCCGTCATGGCGACGACGCGCGCCCGCCAGAGGCCGATCGCACCGCCGACGAGCACGGCGACGACGAGGAGGATGAACCCGGTCGTCGCCTGCGGCGAGCCCCAGGCTCCGGCGAACGTCGCGTACACCGTGGCGATGAGCGCGATCGTCATTCCGGCGATGCCGTAGCCGACACCGGCTTTGGCGGTGTCATGCCGGCTGAGCCCCGCGAGGCTCATGATGAACAGCAGCGCCGCGACGATGTAGGCGGCTCCGGCGATCGACGCCGGGGTCAGCAGGGTCGTGGCCTCTGCGGCGGTCACGAGATCAGCCACGTTCGGCTCCAGTCTTGGCGTTGTCGGCAGCTCCGCGCGCGAACATCGCGAGCATGCGTCGGGTCACGGCGAAACCGCCGAAGATGTTGATGCTGGCCAGCAGCACGGCGACGGTCGCGATGATCTGCACGACGAGCACGTCGCTCGTGATCTGCACCATCGCGCCGACGATGATGATGCCCGAGATGGCGTTGGTCACGCTCATGAGCGGCGTGTGCAGCGCGTGCGCCACCTTGCCGATCACGTAGAAGCCGACGACGACTGCGAGCACCAGCACCGTGAAGTGCTGCGGCAGCGGAGCCGGAGCGATCGCGTTCACGGCGAAGAGGGCCGCGATGCCGATCGCGACGAGCACGACCTTCTTCACGGGCGACATCGGGCTCTTGGGTTCGGGTGCGGCCGCGTCATCCTTCGCACCGGTCGCGGCTGAAGCGGATGCCGCGGCTCCGGGAGCCGCTGAAACCTGCACAGGGGGTGGCGGCCAGGTGACGGCGCCGTCTCTCGCGACCGTCACCGATCGCTGCACGACGTCGTCGAAGTCGAGCACGAGCTCGCCGTCCTTCGCGGGCGTGAGGAGCTTCACGAGGTTCACGACGTTCGTGCCGTAGAGCTGCGACGCCTGCGTGGGCAGGCGCGACGCGAGGTCGGTGTAGCCGAGGATCACGACGCCGTTCGGCGTGACGATGCGCTCGCCCGCGACGGATCCCTCGACGTTGCCGCCCATGCCCGCCGCCATGTCGACGATGACGCTGCCCGACTTCATGCTCGCGACGTCGGCCGCGGTGATGAGTCGGGGTGCCGCGCGGCCCGGGATGAGCGCGGTCGTGATGATGATGTCGACGTCGGCCGCCTGCTCGGAGTAGATCTCGGCGGCGCGCCGGTCGTAGTCCTCGCTCGTCGCCTTCGCGTAGCCGTCGGTCGACTGCTCGACCTCGACCTCGACCTTCAGGTACTCGCCACCGATCGACTTGACCTGGTCGGCGACCTCGGGCCGCGGGTCGGTCGCCCGCACGATCGCGCCGAGGCTCGAAGCAGCGCCGATCGCGGCGAGGCCGGCCACGCCGGCACCCGCGACGAGCACCTTCGCCGGCGGCACCTTGCCGGCCGCAGTCACCTGGCCGGTGAAGAACCGTCCGAACTCGTGCGCCGCCTCGACGACGGCGCGATAGCCGGCGATGTTCGCCATCGAGCTCAGCACGTCCATCGACTGCGCACGGGAGATGCGCGGCACGGCGTCCATCGCGAGCGCCGTCACGCCGCGGCCCGCGAGGGCCTCGAGCAGCTCGGGCTTGAACGCGGGCGCCAGCAGCGCGATGAGCGTGGCACCCGGGCTCAGCAGTGCGATCTCGGCCTCGGTCGGGGCGTTCACCTTCAGCACGAGATCGCTCGCGAACGCGGCGGAGCCGTCGACGAGCCCGGCGCCCGCCGCGACGTACGCGTCGTCGGGGAATGCCGATCGCGCTCCGGCTCCGGCTTCGACGACGACCTCGTACCCGAGGGCGATCAGCTGCGTGACGGTCGCCGGTGTGGCGGCGACGCGGGTCTCGGGTCTCTGCTCGGTGACGACCCCGATGCGCGTCATGCGGTACTCCTCATTCGTCTTCTCCATCGAAGCGGCGCTCGTCCTGCATCTTCACCATCGCAGTCGGGCACCTCATTCGTCTTCTCCATCGAAGCGCTCGGCTTCACCATCGAAGCGGCAAGCCCGGTCGCTTGCGCTCGCTCAGCGTAGAACGCAGGTGGCGATGAATGGGAGGAATTCGCCCGAATCGGCGGCGAAGGAACTGCGGTTCTTTCACGCCGCGGAATTCTGCTCGTCCGATGATCGAGCGCGGCGTTCTAGTATCGGACGATCAGAGTTGGTGCCGTCCGGCATCAGGAGGGCGGGCCGATGGTCACCGACGATGCCAGCCGGGCCGGGTCGCAGACACTGAGCCGCGGCATCCGGATTCTCGAGGTCCTGGCCGACGCCGACCGCGCACTCTCGATCGACGAGGTCGCCGCGTCCCTCGGCGTGCATCGGTCGGTCGCCTACCGCCTCGTGCGCACCCTCGAGCACCACGGCCTCGTCACGCGCGACGCCGCGGGGCGCCTCACCCTCGGCACCGGGCTCGCGGCCCTCGCATCGGGCGTCGCGCGCGACCTGCAGAACATCGCGGTGCCCGAGCTCAACGCCGTCGCCGACGAACTCGGCATGACCTGCCTGCTCGCCGTGCTCGCCGACGCCGACGAGGCGGTCACGCTCGTGAGCGCCTCGCCGCGCCAGTCGGTCGCAGTGGTGTCGTACCGGCCGGGCCACCGGCACCCGATCACGCGCGGTGCGCCCGGCAAGGCGATCCTGCTGAGCCTGCCCGAGGGCGCCTGGCCGGCCGAGGTGCCGGGCGGCCTCCGCGCGGAGATCGCCGAGAGCCGCCGCCGCGGGTACGCCCTCAGTCACGACGAGGTCCTGCCGTCGCTCGCATCGGTTGCGGTGCCGCTCATGCTGCCCGGGCAGCCGCCGGCGTCGATCGCGGTGATCCACGTCTCGTTCGCACGGCCCGAGGCCGAGATCGCCGAGCGTCTCCGGCTCGCCGCCGAAGCGGTCACGCGCGCGTACGGGGCCTGACCCGCTCGAGTCGGCGGGCCCCGTCGCGACCGCTCAGCGTGCGAGCATCGCCCCGCGGAAGAACTCGGCGAGCTCGCCGGTCGCCGACAGCGGCAGCACCTGCGCGACGTACTGATCGGGGCGCACGACCACGACCACGCCGCCCCGCGCGAGACCGCGCTCCTCGAAGATGTCGTCGGCCGGGTCGGTCGCGTAGACCTTCTCGTAGTCGGTCAGCCCGAACGGGCCGTTCTTCGGCAGGAAGACCGCGGGCACGTCGCCGAGGTCGACCTCGAGGTGCGGCTGCTGGTAGACGACCTTCACGTCGAAGAAGTCGTCGAAGTTGCCGCCATCGGGCGTGTGCACGGTCAGCGGCGACTCGGATGCCTCCGCGAGCCACTTCGCCCAGTCGGCGAGTGCCGAACCGTGCTGGGCGGGAGCCGCGGCATCCGCGAAGGCGTAGATGCGCCAGCGGCCGTCGGCTCGGTGGTGGTGGCCGAGCTGCACCGGGTTGCCGTCGCAGACGCGCTCGACCGGTGCCGACCTGAACCGCTTGCCGACCGTGTACCCGGTCGCGAGGGCCTGCTGCTCGGGCGAGCCGACGATCATCGACGGGGCGTACTGGGTCATGAACCCGGCCGGGAACTCGAAGGTCCGCACGTAGAAGTCCTCGAGCTCGGCCGGGTCGCCGAGGTCTTCGGGCTTCGTGGCCATCAGCTTCGACCACTCCCGATCGAAGTCGATGAGGTCCTTCGCGACGACGTGGCGCTCGTCGTGGTAGCTCTCGAGCAGCTCTTCGGAGGCGCGGCCGTCGAGCACGTGCCCGAGCTTCCAGCCGATGTTCCAGCCGTCCTGCATCGAGACGTTCATGCCCTGGCCGGCCTTCGCACTGTGCGTGTGGCAGGCGTCGCCGGTGATGAACACGCGCGGCGTGCGAGTGCCGTGCTCTTCGAGCGGCACGTCGTCGAACCGGTCGGTGAGGCGGTGGCCGACCTCGTAGACGCTGTGCCAGGGCACGTTCTTCACATCGAGTGCGTACGGGAAGAGGATGTCGTTCGCCTTCGCGATGATCTCGTCGAGCGTCGTCTTGCGCACGGCGCCGTGATCGTCGGCGGCGACCTCGCCGAGGTCGACGTACATGCGGAAGAGCTGCCCGCCCTCACGCGGGATCAGCAGGATGTTGCCGGCCTCCGACTGGATCGAGCACTTCGTGCGGATGTCGGGGAAGTCCGTGACGGCGAGCGTGTCCATGACCCCCCACGCGTGGAACGACTGCGCGCCGAGGTGCTTCGCGCCGATCGATTCGCGCACCTTGCTCCGGGCGCCGTCGGCGCCGACGACGTACTTCGCGCGCACGGTGCGGCGCTCACCGGTGAGCTCTCCCTCGAGCGCGGCGGCGTGCGAGGCATCGCCCGCGCCGACGCCGACGCCGGTGACCCGCTCGAGCGTGACGGTGACGGGGTACTCGGGCAGCGAGCCGTCGGCCCCGGGCCGGGCGACCTCGAGTCCGACGAACTCGTACCCGTAGTCGGGCGTGACGCGGCCGGGGGAGTTGCGCGCGTACTCGGCGAAGTAGTCGAGCACGCGGGCCTGGTTGACGATGAGGTGCGGGAACTCGCTGATGCCGGCCGGGTCGTCGGGCGTGACGGCGGCTCGGTGGATCTCGCGGGGGTTCTCGGGCGAGGGCTTCCAGAACGCCATCTCGGTGATGCGATACGCCTCGGCGATGATTCGCTCGGCGAAGCCGAACGCCTGGAAGGTCTCGACGCTGCGCGCCTGGATGCCGTCGGCCTGGCCGATCTCCAGACGGCCGCCGCGACGTTCGACGATGCGCGTCGAGACGCCGGGGAACTGGGCGAGCTGCGCCGCGGCCACCACGCCGGCCGGACCCGAGCCGACGATGAGCACGTCGACCTCGTCGGGAAGCTCTTCGGGGCGATCGATGCCGATGCCGGCCGCGGGCAGCACTCGCGGATCACCGGACACGTAGCCGTAGTGGTGGAACTGCACAGCTTCTCCTCACTGCTCTGTGGGCACGTCTCGGTGGAGCCTCGGGCCCCACCGTCGTGTTCGATAATGGAACTCGTCATTCTCATATCGCGCAGTCAGTGTAAGCCCGTGTTCGCGCGTCCGCCAACTCCGTCGTGCGCATGCGAAGACGGGGCCGACCGAAGTCGACCCCGCCCTGCGACATCCGCTCACCGTGCTCGCCGTGCTCGCTGTGTCTCGCCGGCTCAGGAGACGGCGTCGTCCGCCCGCTCGCGCGCGGTCGTGCCGGCCTGCTCGGGGATCAGCTTGAAATCGGTGAGCAGTTCGCCGACCTGCGTGCCGTCGAGCCGCTTCATCAGGCGCTCGCGCAGGAACTTCGGGCCGGGCAGGTCGACCGCCTCGCCGTCGCGCAGCCGGCTCGTGGCCTTGAGCAGGAACCGCACGTCGTACGTCGACCCGAACACCTCTGGCACGCCGCGGTCGACGCCGAGCAGCTGGTAGGCCGCCTCCATGCCGGTGCGCACGGAGTACTCGGTCGTGAAGATGCAGTCGCGCGTCGTCTCGGCGAACTGCCCGATGAACGCGAAGTTGACGGCGCCCTCCGGCACCACCTGCGGTCGATCACCCGCATGCCTCGGCATGAAGAACGACGTGACGTACGGCATCATGACCGGAATCGTCCTCGCCGCGTTCGCCGCGAGCTCGGGGATGAGCTCGACGGGAACCCCCATGTGGAACAGCCACTCCTGCGTGATCTCCTCGCCGGTGCACTCCTGCATCGTCTTCTTCACGTAGTCGCCCGGCACGTCGACGAACAGGCCGTAGACCCAGACCACGATCTGGTCGGCGGGCTGCTGCTTGAAGTGCGGCTGGCGGTTGACCGTCCAGCTCATGAGCCAGCTCGAGTCGCGAGCCGTCACGATGCCGCCGGTCACGACGCGGCCGCTGAACGGGTCGCGCTGCGCGATGCGCTCGATGTACTCCGGAATCCGCTTGTCGAGGGTCGTGACGGTCGCCGACTCCCACTTCGTCTTCGGGATGTCGCCGCAGAACACCTCGGGGCGACCGAACGACGGATGCTTCGCCGCGATCCGGCGCCACAGGTCCCACGCGGGCGCGGGGCCGGTGTCGAGCTTCGCCGGGGTGTCGTGGTCGCCGTCGTTCGAGTTCTCGGTGAGCGAGCCGATCGTGGCGAGCACGAGGTCGTGCTCGCCGAGGTCGACCCCGCCCTCCGCACCATCCCGGACCCAGTTGATGCGCGTCGCCTGCTTGCGCGCGCCTGCGGCGGCTCCGTCACTCCCGTCGCCGTCGCCGTCGCCGAACGCGAAGTCGATGTCGGTGACCTCGGTCGAGAAGTGGAAGGTGACGCCCTGGTCGAGGAGCCATCGGTACATCGGCAGCACGAGCGACTCGTACTGGTTGTACTTCGTGAACTTCAGCGCCGAGAGGTCGGGGAGGCCGCCGATGTGATGCACGAAGCGATGGATGTACAGCTTCATCTCGAGCGCCGAGTGCCACTCCTCGAAGGCGAACATCGTGCGCCAGTAGAGCCAGAAGTTGCTCTTCAGGAAGTCGGCGCCGAAGACCTCGTCGATGCGCCTGCCCTCCATCTCCTCGCGCGTGGCGAGGAAGACCTTCACGATGTCCTTCTGCGCGGCGTCGTTCAGGGTGAAGAGCTTGTTCGTGTGCGCGTCCTGCCCCTGCTGTTCGGTGACGCGGCAGAGCGAGAAGTTCGGGTCGTCCTTGTTCAGCCGGTAGAACTCGTCGAGCACGCTCGCGCCCTCGACCTCGAGCGACGGGATGGATCGGAACAGATCCCAGAGGCACTCCATGTGGTCCTCCATCTCGCGACCCCCGCGGATGACGAACCCCTTCTTCGGCTCCTTGATGCCGTCGAGCGCGCCGCCCGGCAGCTTCAGCCGCTCGAGGATCGTGATCCGATCGCCCGTGAGCTGCCCGTCGCGGATCATGAAGACCGCCGACGACATCGACGCGAGACCCGCGCCGACGAACCATGCGGTCTTCCCGTCGACCCCCTCGGGCTTCCTCGGGCGCGCGAACGCCTCGTAGTTGCCAGTGCTGTAGTACATGCATCCCCCTTCGTCGCGCTGCGACGATGCGCAGCGCACCGCTTCCGACGCTAGCCGAGTCGGCGCGAATCGCGCCCGCACAGATGTGCAGGCGCAGCGGTCGGCGGAGTGGGGTGCAGGCGAAGCTAGGCTTCGAGCGTGACCCAGCCCAACGTGCGCCCCAAGATCGTCATCACCAGCGTCGACTCGGCGCCGGCGGATCTCGCGGCGCAGCTGCCCGTGCACGCCGAGCTGGTGCGGATCCTGCCGGGCCCCGACCGGCCCGACTACAGCCTGGCCATCGCGAAGAAGCCGATCCACTTCCGCACCACCGTCGCCGCCCTCCGGCAGGCCGGCGTCGACCCGAGCGCGGCGGACCCGCAGATGATCAGGGTGCACGACGACGGCACGGCCGACCTCGTGGTCTTCGGACTGGTGATGTGCGCCAGGCTCGCGGGCGAGACGATCCACCTCGCGATGAAGGACTTCCCGGTCAGCATCGCCTACATCATCGACAACACCCAGCTCGGCGACCCCGAGGTGGACTTCTCCAAGAGCTACTTCGCCGCGGTCGGCTTCGTCAGCATGGACGATGCCGACGGTCCGGCCGCGGGCGGCTGACCGGCCTTTCGCGCACGCCGCCGGGCGCCCAGGAATACGAACGCGCCGAGTGCGATGATCGCGCCGAGGATGCCGAGCGCGAGCGGACGGAGCGTCTCGGTCCAGGGCCACGTCGGACCCTCGAGCACCAACCCGTCGATGGGGTACTCGAGCACCTTCGCCGTCCACTGCGCGGTTGCCACGTCGGTCGTTCGCGCGAGGTCCTGCAGCACGGCGTCGTACGCGAAGCCCGCCTGGCGGTGCGGGTACTGCACCGGATCCATCCCGGGGACGACGGCGCGCCCAGTCGCACCCGGGACGACGAGACGATCGAGCCCGACCCCCGTCTCGGCACGCGGCACGAAGGTGAGTCCGTGGCGTGACTGCACGGGCCCGTCGCCCACGGCGACCGTGCCGACGGCGAGCGACTGCCCATAGGTGTCGAACACCGATGCGAGTTCGATCTCGCCGACGCCCTCGGCGAGTTGGACCCCGATCCGCGGCCGGTCCCAGCCGAAGGCGGTGTTGAACGCCACGACGGCATCGGATGGCTCGAGCCGCGCCTGCTCCAGGGTCGCGGCGCCGTCGGGGTCGAAGTGCGGCCATTCGATCGCGCGAGCCGCTTCAGCCGCGGCATCCGCACCGATGAGGCGGTCGACGGCGTGCAGGGTGCCGTCGATTCCCGACAGGATTCCGGCGGTGCTGATGACACTGCCGTCGTCGACGTACCGGGTGCCGCGCACCCAGTCGACGGCCGGGTAGGCGTCCTGCCATCCGTCGAGGCGGAGCCAGTGCGCGGTGGCCCGGTGGCCGTCGAGGAGGCCGGCCGAGGCGACCACGGCGGCACCGTTGCAGACGCTGAGGAGCAGTGTCCCGCCGTTCACCTGGGTCTCGAGCCAGTCGGTGACGGGCTCGGTCGTGGGCTTGCCGACGTCCGGCATGGCCGGAACCACCACGAGGTCCGCCGAGCCGCCCAGCAGTTCCCCGAGCTCCGCGAAGGTGAGGTCGGGCACGAGGTCGAGCCCGCCGGTCAGCGGCACGGGGCGCGAACCGGATGCCACGGTGTAGACGTTGAACGCCCCGGTGGTGGCGAGTATCTCGTAGGGGGCGAGCGTGTCGGAGACGACGGCGCCGTTGGTGCCGACGACGACGACCGCCGTCGGCTTGGCAGGGTCGTGCTCGATCGGTGCCGGCGCGTGGGAGGCGCCGTCGGTTCGCGGCTCGTTCAGGGCGAGGGCGCCGATGACGGCGGGTGCGCCAAGGGCTGCGGGAAGGGCCACCGCGGCGAGCACGACCACGATGACTCGCATCAGTGTGCGCATCGGGCTCACCACCCGTACTCGTGGCGGCGGCGCAGCATCGCGATCAGCATGGCGGGCAGCATCAGCACGTGGCCGATCGTCATCACCGCCATGTCGGACAACGCCCCGATCCAGTGGAACGGCAGCACCACGAGGAACGACAGGTACATCGCCGCGCACATCTCGGCGATGGCCGGCAGGCCGTGGCCGCGGATCCTCATCCACACGGCCATGCCGATCGACATGTCGGTGGCCATCACCAGTGCCTGCGCGGTCGTGTCCTCGCCGAGCTCCGGCCAGGCCCACGCCCAGACGAGGCCCAGCACGGCCATGCCCACCACCATGGCGATCACCATCTCGACCCCGTGCAGCACGAATCGTCGTACCGATGGGCGCAGCGTCGTCTCGTCGTGGTTCATCTCGACTCCTCTTCGGATCCGGTGTTCGGACACTGGAATCCTCCGCGGGGCGCGAGCGCGCGTCAGGTGCAGAAGGTCATGATCGGGGTCACATTCGACGGGTGACCCAGCTGGTGCGAACCGGTGGAGCGGTCAGAGGATGCCGACGTCCCGCGCTCGGAGGGCGGCCTGCGTGCGGTCGCGTACCTGGAGCTTCGCCAGCACGCTGGTGACGAGGTTCTTCACCGTGCCCTCGGCGAGGAACAGGGCTCCGGCGATCTCGCGGTTGCTGCGGCCCGCAGCGAGCAGCCGCACCACGTCGACCTCCCGTTCGGTCAGCGGATGCTCCGGCGCCGGAGCATCCGGCGGCAATTGCGCCACTCGCGCGACGACCTTCGCAGCCACCGACGGCTGGAGCACGGACTCGCCCCGGTCGGCGGCGACGAGTGCTTCGAGGAGCCTCGCCGAGGTCACGTCCTTCAGGAGGTATCCGACGGCACCGGCACGGAGCGCGGCGAACACGTCGTCGTCGTCGTCGAAGGTCGTCAGGGCGAGGACGCGGACGTCGGGTTGCTCGGCCCGGAGCCGCGCGGTGGCGGCGATGCCGTCGAGCACCGGCATCCGCAGGTCCATGAGCACGACGTCGGGATGGAGCCGGCTGCTGCGCCGCACGGCCTCCTCGCCGTTGCCGGCCTCGCCCACGACCTCGATCCCCTGCTGCACCTCGAGCAGGGTGGTGAGCGCCTCGCGGAAGAGCGCCTGGTCGTCGGCGATGAGCACGCGGATCGTCACCCGGGCACCACCACGGTGAGGGTCGCACCGGTGGTGCCGACCGGGTCCAGCGAGATCCGTCCGCCGAGGTTCGCCATGCGCTCACGCAAGCCGGTGAGACCGTATCCGTCGCCGGGCGTCGCGGGAAGACCACGGCCGTCGTCACGGACCTCGAGCCTGACCTGCTCCTCACCGGAGAAGTCGAGGACGACGGTCGTGCTCGTCGCGCCGGCGTGCTTGCGCACGTTGGTGAGGCCTTCCTGGGCCGCACGGAACAGCGACTCGTCGACCTCGGCGCGGATCGCCCGTGGCCGGCCGAGCACCTCGAGCTCGGTCGGCACACCGGCTTCGGTCGCCTCGCTGGCGAGCGCCTGCAATGCCTCCGGAAGCGACGGCCGGTGCTCACGCAGGGCGGCGACCGACCGTCGCACCTCGGCGAGGGCCTGACCCGACTGATCCTGCGCCGTCGCGAGCATCGCGTCGAGACGCTCGGGCTCGGCGGTGCCGATGACCGCGCGTGCCGCCTCGAGCTGCATCTGCACGACGGTCAGGTGATGCCCGACTCCGTCGTGAATGTCGCGTGCGAGCCGGTTGCGCTCCTGGATGACCGCCAGCTCCTCGGCCTGTGTCGCGTATCCGCGCAGCCGCTCGTTGGCTTCGGCGAGCTGGGCCCTCGCCTTCTGCTCCCGCACGAGGAGCCAGGTCACGACGAGCGTGAACGTCGTGGCACCGAGGGTGCCGAGTCCCTCGCGCAGTCCGCCCTGCCAGTCCATGCCGAGATGCACGAGCGGGATGACGGCGGCGACCACCGCCGCAGCCGGCAGCGGAAGGAGCAGGACGCTCTGCGAGACGAGGACCACGAGCAGCAGGATCGAGCCGACCGCCGCCCCCGAGAGCGAGAACAGCACGAAGCCGATCGGCAACTGCACGGCGACGTACGCCACCGCCCACCAGATCGAACGGCCCTGCACGAAGCGGAACCCGAAGATCGCGAGCAGGGTGAATGCGAGTCCGACGAGCATCGTCGGCAGCAGTTGCTGCTCGAAGCTCGCGGACCCGAGTGGCAACGTCAGGTACGCGACGACGGTGAGGATAGCCAGGGCCCACTGCACGGTTCAACTGTGGAGTGCTCGGTGCCCCAGGTCAACCGTCGGGCCGGGCCGCCGGGCTACCCGCCGCCGCAATGACCCCGTCGGTTCTTCGGTCAGCGCCTGCTGGCATACCGGGCCGCACCGACGATGACGGCCAGCGCTGCACCGAGCGCGGACACCAACGGCACTGCGACCACGGCGAGGGCGATCGTGTTGGGTCGGAACTTCAGCCCGTCGGGGCCGCCGATGTAGGCCCCGATCGGCACGGAGTAGCCACCGCCACCGCCGCCGCTTCCCTCTCCCCGGCCGGCCGGGGTCTTCTCGGATTCCGGCATTTCGCCGGAGCCCTCGCCTCCGCCGAAACCGAAGGCCACGAGGGCCACGGGCACGAGTTCGCGCCCGTCGACCGTGGTCTTCTCGCCGTACGCCACCTTCGCGCCCCACGCGGGCACTGATTCCGCCAGGTTCTCGATGAGCTTCGCCATAGCTCGACGGTACGCTCGATGTTCCCGCGCGGCTAGACGTGAACGCGTTCGTGCACGCCGATCCGCCCTCGCAACCCCGTGCGCGGTCGACCTACCAGACGGTGCCGCCCCCGACCGAGATGCCACCCCAGGTGAGCGCGATGAAGATCGCGGCGAACACGACGGGCGCGATGCCGGTACCGCCGCGCGCGAGGCCCTTGAACAGGCCGATCACGGCCAGGATCGCGGCGATGATCGAGAGGCCGCCGCCGACGATCAGCCCGATGAACAGCGGGATGGGCATGAGCACGAGGCCGGCCAGCGCCAACCAGAACGCGGCCCAGGCAGCTGGATTGGAACGGCGGTCGAGAGAGGAGGACATGCTCCATTATCTGGTGCGCGCGTGCCCGCAGGCTGTGAGAACCGCGCTGGACGCGGACACGTCGATGGCGGAGCCACCCCGTCACGGCGGTCTCATCACGTCGGCCGACTCCTGGCCGACGCGGCGTTCGCTGAGTAGCCTGCGGGCATGAGTGAACTCAGCAGCGTGGAAACGGTCGATGCGTTCATGCGCGCGTTCCGTGAGCAGGACGCAGAGCGCGCAGAACGCCTCATGGCCGACGATTTCGTATTCACGAGTCCTCAGGACGATCACCTCGACAAGGCCACCTGGCTCCAGCGATGCTTCCCGACCGCAGATCACTTCGACCAGCCGGCTCGAACACTCCAACTCGTCGAGGTCGATGGGGTCGTACTGCACCGCTATGAGTACCTGGTGAACGGACGGAAGTGGCGGAACACCGAGGCGACGACGGTCGTCGACGGTTGCGTGCGTGAGGTGGAGGTCTACTTCGGCGGTGCGGTCGACTGATCGAGGGCCGGTGGAACCGTCTTGCGCATCACGGTCTTGCTCTTGCCGATGTGACGCTCGAAGGTGAACCCCGCCTTCTCGAACATGGCCCTCGTGCCGTTGTGGAGGAACGAGGACGACGTCTTCTTGCCGGGGGTGAGCTCATTGGGGAACGAGACCACCTCGCCCCCGCCGGCCTGCGCGATCAGCTCGAGCGCGCCGTCCAGCACCTCGCGTGCCGCGCCCGACCGTCGGTGGTCGCGGTCGACGAAGAAGCAGGTGATGCGCCACGGTGCCGGCTTGGTCTCGCCCGCGTCGTACTGCTTGCGGTGGTAGATGTTCGGCAGTTCGACCGGACTGCCGTACTCGCACCACGCGATCGCGTCGTCGCCGTCGAAGAGGAGCGCGGCGTGCGCGACGCCCTCCGCCACGAGTCGCTGCTTGAACGTCGGTCGGTCGACCTCGTCCTTGACGGTGTGCTCGGTGTCGTCGTGGAAGTACGAGCAATAGCACCCGCCCCAGACCCCGTTGTGCTTCTGCGCGAGCGCGAGCCAGGCCGGGAAGGTCTCGGGAGTGAGCGGCTTGATCACGTGCGAAGTCTCATCGGCCATGGCAGCATCCCGTCGTCGGTGCTGCCAGTCTGCCGACCGGCTCCGACGTTCGACAAGGGTCGGCTCGGCCGGGCGGCCGGAATCCGCGGCGACTTCATCGACGACGAGTACTCGGCTACGGGGAGGGCTGTCGATCCGTACTCGCTGCGGCGTATCGCCGGGCGAGCGTCTGAATCGCCTCGGTCAGTTCGGCCGGGCCGTCGACGGTGAAGTCCTCGTCGAGCAGGGCGAGGTACACCGCGACGGTCATGGGGTGGTCGGCGCCGGTGATCAGGACGCAGCGCTCGTCGTCGATCGCCTCGACGAGGCCGACCGAGGGATCGATCTTCTCGGCGACGGTGGTCGCCGGCGCGTGCACGAGGACGCGGGCTCTGAACCGCCACCCGGCCGAGGCGACGCCGCGCAGCACGTAGGCGGCGACGTCGTCGGCGGGCAGGCCGCGGGGCTCGAACCGTCGCCGGGTCGGCTGGCGCAAGGCCATGCGGTCGACGCGGAAGCTGCGCCAGTCGTCACGCTCGAGGTCGAACCCCACGAGGTACCAGCGGCGGCCCCAGCTGACGAGCCGGTACGGCTCGACTCGTCGAAGCGAGGCCTCGCCCTGGAACGGCGTGTACTCGAACCTCAGCCACTCGGCGCGCTGTACCGCCTGGGCGATCGTGGCGAGCGTCGGGGACTCGACGCTGGGCCCACGGTCGCGGGTCTGCGGCGCGGTCGCCACTGCCAGCGCGTTCACCTGCTCGGCCAGCTGGCGCGGCAGCACGTGCTCGAGCTTCGCAAGAGCCCGCGCCGCGCTGGCATCGATGTCGGCGACGGCGTTCGAGGTGACCTGGTGCAGCGCGATGGCGACGGCGATGCCCTCGTCGTCGTCGAGCATCAGTGGCGGCAGGTCGGTGGCGCGGTCGAGACGGTAGCCGCCCGCTCGTCCGCTGGTGGCGTCGATGACGTAGCCGAGCTCGCGCAGGCGCCCGATATCCGAGCGGATCGTGCGGGTCGTGACATCCAGTCGGCCTGCGAGTTCGGTCGCCGACCAGTCGGGTCGCTGCCGGAGCAGCGCGAGCACCTGCAGCACACGGGTCGCGGTCTCTTTCACGGATCCCCTCGATTCGCGGAAGCTATTGTTCCGCATTCATTTCTACCGTGAGGGCATGACGAACAGCGAGCCGATCACCGGCATCAACCAGACCACCTTCCCGACGACCGAGGCGGGCGACGAGCAGGTCAGCCCGTTCACGTTCTCGATTCCCGCCGCGGATCTCGGCGACCTGCACGACCGTCTCGCCCGCACGAGGTACACGACCGAGGTGCCCGGCGGCGACCCGGCGTACGGCGCGAGCCTCGCCAAGGTGCGCGAGATGGCCGAGTACTGGCGGGACGAGTTCGACTGGCGCGCCGTCGAGGCGCGACTGGCCGCGTTCCCGCACTTCACGACGACGATCGACGGACAGCCGATCCACTTCCTGCACGTGCGCTCCGCCGAGCCGAACGCCTTCCCGCTCGTGCTCACCCACGGCTGGCCGGGGTCGTTCGCCGAGTTCGCCGACATGATCGGCCCGCTCGTCGACCCGGTCGCGCACGGCGGCCGCGCCCAGGACGCCTTCCACGTGGTGGTGCCGAGCTTCCCGGGTTACGCCTTCAGCGGTCCCGTCACCGAGGCCGGCTGGGGGTCCGCCCGGGTCGCGAAGGCGTGGGACACGCTCATGAAGCGACTCGGCTACGCGCGGTACGGCGCGCACGGCGGCGACGGCGGATCGTTCGTCGGTCGGGAGCTCGGAATCCTCGCTCCCGAAGGGCTCGTCGGCACCCACGTGCTGCAGCTGTTCTCCTTTCCGAGCGGCGACCCCGCCGAGTTCGAGCAGCTCGGACCGAAGGACTTCGAGGCGCTCGAGATCCTGAAGGACTTCGGCGAGATCTCGGCGTTCGCGTCGCTGCAGTCGACCAGGCCGCAGACGCTCGCGCACGCCCTCGCCGACTCCCCGGTGGGTCAGCTCGCCTGGAATGAGTTGATGGCGACGTTCGACCGGCCGACCGAGCTCAGCCGCGACCAGATCCTCACCCACGTCTCGCTGTACTGGTTCACCAACACCGCGGGCTCGGCGGCGCGCCAGTACAAGGAGGACGCACGGTTCAACGCCGGCGAGGGCGTCGGCGCGCGCATCAACCACGCGCCGACGGGGGTCTCGATCTTCAAGAACGACTTCCGGTCGATCCGCGTGTTCGCCGAGCGCGACAACGATCAGATCGTGTTCTGGAAGGAGCACGAGATCGGCGGCCACTTCGCCGCGATGGAGGTGCCCGAGGTGCTCGTCGGCGACCTGCGCGAGTTCTTCCGCCCCCTGCGATGACCTGATGTCACGGCACGGCCGCACCCTCGGTGGGGGGCGGTGCGCGGATCGGTCCCGGGCGGGTGGCGGGTGCGTCGCCGGTCCTAGGTCCCGTGACGGACGCGGGCGGCGGGCCCCGGTACGCGACGACGGTGGTGG
>NZ_JBHURI010000087.1:0-16448 GCF_042673425.1 Agromyces sp. NPDC056965
GCCCGGCAGTTGCCGGGCGCCCTTCGTCGTTCATGCTCTCAGCCGCAGTTCGGGCGGCAGCTGCGTTGCGAGAGGGCGTCCACGAGCACCGTACCGAGGTCTTCGGGCTCCGATGCCGAGTACGCGGCGCCCTTCGTCGCCTGGGCGATGCGCTGCATCGCCGCGAGGTCGGTGTCGGGGCCGAAGCCGATCATGATGACCGGCACGGGCTTCTCGGGGTCGTCGATCTTCGCGAGCTCGGCGAGCAGCGTGTCGAGGTCGATGCCGTTCTCGTCTTCGTTCTTGCCGTCGGTGAAGAGCAGCACGGAGTTGACCTTCTCGGGGTCGTACGTCTCGCGCACCCGCTGCACCGCGGCGAGGGTGGTGTCGTAGAGTCCGGTCGCCCCGCCGAGCCGCCCCGGCAGCGACTGGATGATCCCGGCGATCTCCTGCGAGTGCGCGGCGTCGCCGAGCGGTGCTATCGGCGACAGGTCCTCGTAGTCGAGGTCGCCGTTGCGAGCGGTGGAGAAGACCCACACGCCGAGCTCGACCTCGCCCGAGAACTTCTGCATCGCACCGACGGCGGCCTGCTGGAAGATGTCGATGCGGCGCAGGCCGTTCGCTGCCGGCTCCTCCATCGAACCCGACACGTCGATGACGGCGAGCATGCGCGAGCGCAGCGTCAACACCGACCAGGCGCGGAGAATCTCGATCTCCGCCCCGCCGTCGAGGGCCGCCGTGGCAGAGGGGGCCTGCGCCCCGAGCCCGACGATATCGAGTGCACCGGTGCCGTCGGGGGCGCGGAACCCCTTCGCGGCCAGGGTCTTCCGGCTCTCGCGGATGGAGTCCTCGAGGGCGTCGAGCAGCTCGACCTTGGCGTCCGCACCCGATTCAGCGGTCTCCGCGGAACCGGATTCGGCCGCGACCGGCGCCTCCGTGCGCACGAAGGGGTAGTCGAGCGCGACGGTGCCGTCGGCGGGGTACGCGGCGACGAGCGATTCCGCCGGATCGTCGAGGTTGTACGCGGCGATCTGCACCTCGCTCGTGACGACGACGACCGGCTGCTGCGCCGCGCTGACTGTGCCGAACGCGGCGCCCGTCGATGCGGGGATGGACTTGCCGAGCTCGATCATGGCGCCCGCGAACTGGCGTGGGTCGTCGGGCGAGGAGTGGCCGCGCAGGGCGAGGAGTCCGGCCAGGCTCGCGGCGGATGCCTCGGGGTCCGGCAGGATCGCCGGCAACGTGCCGCCGAGCACGCGAGCCCAGCTCACGGGCTCGGCCGCGAGCGCGGTCGCCTTGGTCGCCGCACCGGCGAAGACGACGGGCGACGATGCGATCGAAGCGCGCACGTCGAGTTCGGGCAGCGGCTGGCCGAGCGAGGTGGCTGTCGCGTTCGTGCGGTCGATCCAGACGCTCGAGTCCGGCACCCAGGCGTCGATCTTCACCCCGCCCGAGGCGACGACTGCGGCGGTGTCGGCCGAGTCCTGCGCAGTGACCTCCGTCGCCACGCAATGATCGGGGTCGGCGTCGAACTTCTCAGCGATCTCGGCGAGCGCCGGCGCGATCGACGGGTCGGCCACGATCGCGAGCTGCTCGGTCTCGGCGCAGCCGGAGTCTGCCGACGCGAAGATGGGGTTCAGGTAGCCGCCGACCCAGAGGAAGACGCCGGACGCCACGAGACCGACGACGACCACTGCACCGATGATGGACAGGATGAATCTGCGGCCCGGCTTCTTCGCCGTTGCCGCTTCACTGTGACGTCCCACGGACACTCCAAGCCGACGAGTGGGGGCCTCGTCGAATCCTCAGTTCGGGTTCCCCAGATCGGGGAGGGATTTGGTTCAGTGTAAGCGACGAGTTCGCAGAAGCGAACTTCGCTCGAATTCCGCTCGGCGACCGTCCGACTAGGGTCGGAGGCATGGATGCCGCTTCACCGCTGCTGATTCCCGCCGGAACCGCGTACTCGGCGCGAGACCTCACGCACTACGCCGGCAAGGGCGAGGTGGGGCTCGACGAGGCGATCGCCCGGGCCGACGTGCTCGTCACCGCGCCGCATGCGGGAGCCGCCATCCCCGAGGAACTCCTGCCGTTCCTCGCCCCCGAGTTCACCCGGCGCCTGCAGTTCGACTTCACCGACTGCTCGACGAGCCCGGTCGTGCGGCGCTGGGCCGAGATCGACCAGCGCATCGTGGTCGTCGAGAATCCGCATCCGCGCATGATCCGCGACCCCAACCGGGAGAAGCCGGCCGATCTCGCGGCCACGCTCCGCGAGGCCTTCGCACGCGTTCGCGCGGCGGGCGCCTGGAACCGTGTCGACCTCTCGGGCGTCGACGCGATCCGACCGGTCACCTTCTCCTTCTTCCCCCTCCTGCGGGTGCCGCAGACCGACGGCGAGCTCGAGGAGCTCGTCGAGCGCTTCTCAGCCGTCGCCGAGCGGGGGCTCGGCGTGTACGAGCGCACTCGGGACGAGCTCATCGAGCGCTTCACCGAGCAGGCGTTCGCCCTCGCCGCCCCAGGAGCGCCGACGGCGTTCACGATGCTCGCCTTCCACGACACGATGAACCACACGACGACCCGAGACGGCGCGATCTCGGTGGATCGCGCGCCCGAGGATCGCCTTCCCGGCGTCGTCGCCCTCTCGAACCGCGGCGATCATCGAGGCGAGCCGATCGATGGCGCGCCCGTCACGATGCGCCCCGAACTGCTGCGGCGACTGGCCGACGCCGCCCGTCACGCATTCGACGTCGCCGACCCCGCCGAGGTCGCACCGAACCAGCCCTACCTGGGCAGCTACGAGATCATCGCCGCGGGGCGTCGTTTCAGGGAGCTCGACGGGCGAGCGGATGCCGCGGGCGTCGTGCTGAGCGCGGTGCAGGCCGAGTTCCGCCGGGAGTTCCTGCTCGGCGAGGCGAACACCCGCACGCTCATGCAGCCCGGCACCGGGTGGATCGAGCCCGACCCCGACCGCGTCGACTCCGTTGCGCAGGCCTGCAAGGAGATGTTCGACGAGGTGCGGCCGGGACTCGTGACGCCGACCGCCTGACGCACCACGAGACATCCGGCGCCACACGATCTCGGGCCCTTGGCCGGGCGTCGCCGCGGTGGGAGCATGGAAGGGAGCCGACGGCCACGATCGACCGGTGTTCGGCTCGATGGGCGCACGACATGGAGCACTTCACTGATCGGGCCGACGCCGGTCGGCGGCTCGCCGCGGCACTCGAGGGCGTCGACCTCGGGAAGCCGGTGGTGCTCGGCCTCCCGCGCGGCGGGGTGCCGGTCGCCGCACCGGTCGCGCGAGCGCTCGGCGCACCGCTCGACGTGCTCGTGGTGCGGAAGCTCGGCGTACCGGGGCAGCCCGAGGTGGCGATGGGCGCGATCGGCGAGCAGGGCGCCCGCGTGCTGAACGACGACATCGTCGACTCGGCCTACGTCTCGCCCGGCGAGCTGCGCGACATCGAGCGCGTCGAGCGTGCAGAGCTCGAGGCCCGGGTCGCCCGCTTCCGCGGCGGCGCCCCACCGGTGCCGCTCGACGGCCGAACGGCGGTGATCGTCGACGACGGCGTCGCGACGGGCGCGACCGCACGAGTCGCCGCGGTCGTCGCGAAGGCCAGGGGCGCCGCACGAGTGGTGCTCGCGGTTCCCGTCGGCGCGTCCGACTCGCTGGGCTCGCTCGCCGCCGATCCCGCTGTCGACGAGATCGTCTGCCTGTCGGTGCCGCCGGGGTTCATGGCCGTCGGCATGCACTACCTCGACTTCGCGCAGACCACCGATGCGCAGGTGGCCGAACTGCTCGCGGCCGCACGAGCCGGCGACTGACCTCGGCGGTCTCCGCCGAGCCTGCCGCGCGCTACTCCTGGTCGGCGCTGCGCACTCCGACGACGACGGTCGCGTCGGCCTCGTCATCGTGGAGGATCCGGGCGTCGAGCCCGCCCTCCTCGAAGAACGCCACGGCCACGGGCGCCTGGCGCTCGCTCGTCTCGATCAGCAGCGCACCGCCTGGGGCGAGCCACGAGCGAGCGGATGCCGCGACCCGGCGATGCACGTCGAGTCCGTCTCCCCCGCCGTCGAGTGCCATGCGCGCCTCGTGGTCGCGGGCCTCGGGGGGCATCATGGCGATCGCATCGCTCGGCACGTACGGGGCGTTGACGGCGAGCACGTCGACGCGGCCGCGGAGCTCTGCGGGCAGCGCGTCGTACAGGTCGCCTTCGCAGACGAGACCGCCGATCGGTTCGACGTTCAGGCGCGCCGCCTGCACGGCGACGGGATCGAGGTCGGCCGCGACGAGCTGCACCGGCCCGGCGGCATCCGCGATCGCCGCACCGATGGCGCCCGCACCGCAGCAGAGGTCGACGACGACGGGCAAGTGGGCGTGCGCCGCGCTCTTCGCGAGGCGGGCGGCCTCGGCCGCGAGGAATTCGGTGCGCCGGCGCGGCACGAAGACACCGGGCAGCACCCGGAGGCGGAGGCCCGCGAACTCGGCCCATCCGAGCACCTGCTCGAGCGGTTCGCCGCCGACACGGCGTTCGACGAGCGCTTCGAGCTCACCGCCCTCGGCACCCGTCTCGAGCAGCAGGGCCGCCTCGTCTTCGGCGAACACGCATCCGGCGGCCCGCAGTCGGGTCACGATCTCGGTCTCAGTCTCAGTCGGCATCACTCGAAGCGTATCGGCGCCGCCGCCGGGGTGCTGATGCTAGAGTCCTCGACATGACCTCGTCGAACCAGAACTGGTGGCCCGCCTCCTAGGCGGCCACGCGTTTCGACGTACTGACGACCGCCCGAGGGCGGTCGTTTCGCGTATGCGGAGGTCGGCGCCCGACGGCCCGACCGGAGACCCACCATGACGCGATTGCTCGCCGCCCTGCTCGACGCCACCGACCCCGTGCCCTTCGCCGTCGTGCGCCGGGAGCACGAACCGACGCTCGACGTCCTCGTCGGCGACGTCGTCGACGTCGAGCGCATCGCCGACATTCCGCTCGACGGCGCAGAGGTGCTCGCCCTCGTGCCGTTCCGCCAGGTGCGCGAACGCGGCTTCGTCGCCCACGACGACGGGGCACCGCTGCGCTGCCTCGTCGTGCGCGACCGGGAGACGATCGACCTCGACGTGGCGATCGGCCTGCTGCCGGAGCATCCGATCGCCGTCGACGACCTCGGAGTCGACGTGAGCGACGCCGAGTACGCCGATCGGGTGCGCCGGGTGATCGACGAGGAGATCGGGCGCGGCGAAGGGGCGAACTTCGTGATCCGCCGCGAGTTCACGGGGCGGATCGAGGCATCCGCTGCACGTGCCGTACTCGGGTGGATGCGCGCGCTGCTCGAGCACGAGGCCGGCGCCTACTGGACCTTCGCGATCCACACGCCGGGTCTCTCGGCCGTCGGCGCGACGCCCGAGCGGCACGTGTCGTCGATCGACGGGATCGTCTCGATGAACCCGATCAGCGGCACCTTCCGTCACCTCGCTGGGCCTCCCGCCGACGACGACCTCGTCGCGTTCCTCGATGACGTGAAGGAGCGCGAGGAGCTCGTGATGGTCGTCGACGAGGAACTCAAGATGATGAGCGCGGTCTGCCCCGACGGCGGGCGCATCCGGGGTCCGTTCCTGAAGCGGATGTCGCGGCTCACCCACACCGAATACCTCCTCGAGGGACGCAGCGACCTCGACCCCCGTGAGGTGCTCCGGCTCACGATGTTCGCACCGACGGTGACGGGGTCGCCGATGGGCAACGCCTGCACGGTGATCGCGCGCCATGAATCGACGGCACGGGGCTACTACGCCGGGGTGCTGGCGCGCTTCACGCCGCGGGCCGGCGGATACGACCTCGACGCCCCGATCCTCATCCGCACGGCCTACGTCGACGGCGAGGGCGGGGTGCGCGTGCCGGTGGGGGCCACGCTCGTGCGGCATTCCGACCCGCTCGGCGAGGTGGCGGAGACGCACGCGAAGGCCGCCGGGGTGCTGACGGCGCTCGGGGCGATACCGCGCCCGATGGGTGCGCCCGCCCTGCTCGCCACCGCGGCTGCGGCCGTCGGCGACGTGCGCCGGGAGGATGACCGCATCGCCACGCTCCTCCATTCGCGCAACGACCACCTCGCGACCTTCTGGAGCTCGCCGCAGGCCGCGCACCCCTCGCGCGGGGCGACCGCGCTCGTCATCGACGCCGGCGACGACTTCACGACGATGCTCGCCCACCAGTTGCGGCACCTCGGCGTCGCGGCGCGCGTCGTGCCGTGGAACGAGGCCGTGCCCGAGGCGTCCGACGACCTCGTGGTCTTCGGCCCAGGACCGGGCGACCCCCGCAACGAGACCGACCCCCGCATCGCGCGCCTGCGCGAGCTGATGGTCGCGCGACTCGCGAGCGGCGCGCCGACGCTCGCCGTGTGCCTCAGCCACCAGGTGCTCGCGACCCTCGCCGGCCTGCCGATCGGGCCGTTGCCCGCACCGCGGCAGGGGGTGCAGCTCGACGTCGACCTGTTCGGCGAGCCGGCGGCCATCGGGTACTACAACACCTTCACGGCGATGGCCGCGAACGGCGCGATCACACCGCACCTCGGTCTCGAGGTGGCGGCAGATGCCGCGACGGGCGTGGTGCACGCGCTCCGCGGGCCGCGCGTGGCATCGGTGCAGGGCCATCTCGAGTCGGTGCTCTCGCCCGACGGGCTCGCCGCGCTCGAACGGATCGTCGACGGGCTGCTGGCGCCCGGGGCGATCGAGGATCGGGCCGTCGAGCTGCACGGGACGCCGTCGCGGGCGTGATGATCCCGCACTGCGCCCGATTCCGCAAGGCGTTGCCGATGCGCACCGTGCGCGGTTGGCTGGGTGCGACCCGACCAGAGGAGGCGGATCATCATGGACACGAGCACCATCATCTGGATCATCGTCGGCATCGTCGTCGTCATCGCGATCGTCGTCGTCATCGTCATGGCGACGGGCAGAGGGCGCCGAGAGGCCCGCATCGAGGCCGATCGGCGGCGAGCCGCCGACCTCAGGCAGGGCGCGGCGGAAACGGAAGCCGCGGCGCGCCAGCGTGAAGCGGATGCCGCGATGGCGGAGGCCGATGCCAAGCAGGCCGAGGCCGCGGCAGCCCAGGCACGGCTCGACTCCGATCGCCTGGCCCGCGAGAGCACCGATCACCGGGCCGACGCGGCCGGCCTCCACTCCGAGGCCGACGATCGTCTCCGCAAGGCGGACACGCTGGATCCCGACGTCGACACGTCGGTCGGCACTGACACGAGGGGTGCGGGCACTGCGAGCGACGGAACGGCCGGTGACGGCACCGCGAGTGAAGCCACCGGACCCGACGGCACCGGCCGACACGGAGCGTCGCCCGCCATCTGACGCGCGGGTCGGGATCAGCCCAGCGCGATGACGGCGTCGAGGGTCTCGTCGTCAAGCGCTCGGTCGGCGTAGATCGAGCGTTCGAGGTGCGTCGTGCCTCCGGGCGTCGATGGGCGGGCGTCGGCGGTGCCGTCGCGGTGCGCCGATCGCCCGCGCCACTGCAGTTCGAGGCCGATGCGCTCGAGCACGCGGATCGAACCCGCGTTGTGGCCGAGCACCCTGGCCGTGACCGGGGTGTCGGGGCGCGTCGACTGCGCGGTGGCGAGCGACACCGCCGCGGCCTCCGTCGCGAATCCGTGGCCCCACGCCTCGGGGGCGAAGCGGTAGCCGAGGTTCCACGCGTCGAAGTCGAGCATCTTGGCTCCGGCCGAGCCGAGGAAGACGCCGGCGCACAGCTCGCCGAGCGGTTCGCGGAGGAGCACCGCGCAGTGCGCGAATCCGTATCGCCGGCGACTGTCGATCGAGGCCGCGATCGCGCGCTCCGACTCGTCACGACTCGTGTGCCGGCCGCTCGGCAGGTGCTCCCACGTGCGCGGGTCGCCGTAGACCGCGAAGTACGCGTCGACGTCGTCGAGGGCGAGAGGGCGCAGGTCCAAGCGCTCGGTGTGCAGGGTCTGCACCATGGGCATCTGAGCAGCAGACGACGTCTGGTTCGCTTCCATCATCGCGCTCGAGTCTGGCAGCGGCAGCCGACACTCAAACGTCGGTGACCGCGCCGGCCTCCACATGCCAGCGGCGATCGAGACGCACGTGCTCGAGCATGCGGCGGTCGTGCGTGACGAGCAGCAGCGTGCCCTCGTACGAATCGAGGGCCTCTTCGAGCTGCTCGATCGCGGCGAGGTCGAGGTGGTTCGTCGGTTCGTCCAGCACGAGCACGTTGACGCCGCGCGCCTGCAGCAGTGCGAGCCCGGCGCGGGTGCGCTCGCCCGGCGAGAGCGCGTCGACCGGGCGCAGCACGTGGTCGGCCTTCAGCCCGAACTTCGCGAGCAGGGTGCGCACCTCCCCCGCCGAGTACTCGGGCACGAGCGCCTCGAACGCGTCGGCGAGCGGATCCTCCCCGGTCAGCTGGGAACGCGCCTGGTCGATCTCGCCGATGGCGACGGATGCCCCGAGGCTCGCCGTGCCGGCATCGGCCGCCCGCCGCCCGAGCAGCAGTGAGAGCAGCGTCGACTTGCCGGCGCCGTTCGGACCGGTGATGCCGATGCGCTCCCCCGCGTCGACCTGCAGCGAGACGGGGCCGAGTGTGAAGTCGCCCTGCTGCACCACGGCCTCGTTGAGTGTCGAGACGACCGAACTCGAGCGGGGCGCCCGGCCGATCGTGAACTCGAGCTGCCATTCCTTCCGCGGCTCCTCGACCTCGTCGAGGCGCGCGATGCGGCTCTCCATCTGCCGCACCTTCTGCGCCTGCTTCTCGCTCGACTCGGTCGCGGCCTTCCGCCGGATCTTGTCGTTGTCGGGCGACTTCTTCATCGCATTGCGCACGCCCTGGCTCGACCATTCCCGCTGGGTGCGGGCCCGCGAGACGAGGTCGGCCTTCTTCGCCGCGAACTCCTCGTAGTCGTCGCGCTGCTGACGGCGGGCGGTCGCGCGCTCCTCGAGGTAGGCGTCGTAGCCGCCGCCGTAGATGCGGTTCGAGTGCTGGGCGAGGTCGAGTTCGAGCACCCGGGTGACCGAGCGGGCGAGGAACTCGCGGTCGTGGCTCACGAGCACGACGCCGCCGCGGATGCCGCGGACGAACGACTCGAGCCGCTCGAGCCCGTCGAGGTCGAGGTCGTTCGTGGGCTCGTCGAGCAGCACGAGGTCGAACCGGGAGCAGAGCAGGGCTGCGAGGCCGACGCGGGCGGCCTGGCCGCCCGACAGCGAGGTCATCATCGAGTCGGCCGAGAGGTGGGCGTCGGCGCCACCGAGGCTGAGGCCGAGCTCGGCGAGCACGGCGGGCAGTCGCTCGTCGAGGTCGGCGGCGCCGGAGGCGAGCCAGCGTTCGAGGGCGACGGAGTACTCGTCGGCGGGGTCGGGTGCGCCGGGCGCCGGGGCATCCGTCGACCCCAGTGCCAGCGCGGCGGCATCGAGGCGAGCGGATGCCTCGGCCGCACCGGTGCGTCTCGCGACGTAGGCCGCGATGGTCTCGCCCTCGATGCGCTCGTGCTCCTGCGGCAGCCAGCCGACGAAGGCGTCGGCCGGCGAGAGGTGCACGGTGCCCGCCTGCGGCTCGAGCTCGCCCGCGAGGATGCGGAGCAGCGTCGACTTGCCCGCGCCGTTGACGCCGACGATGCCGACGACATCGCCGGGGGCGACCGTGAGGTCGAGGCCGTCGAAGAGTGTGCGGTGGGCGTAGCCACCGGCGAGGCCCTGGGCCACGAGTGTTGCAGTCACCGGTCAACCCTAGTCAGCGGGGGCTGTGAGTTCAGCGCCGCCAGCGGTAGGGCGTCGTCGTCGAGACCTTGACGAGTCCCGACCGCTCGAGGATCGGCCGAGAGAACTCGGTGGAGTCGGAGTTGACGAGCCGCTTGCCCATCGCGATCGCCGACTTCGCGCGTGCGGCGGTCAATGCGCGGTAGATGCCGCGACCGCGCCATTCCGCGCGGGTCGCACCGCCCCAGATGCCGGCGAACTCCGTACCCGGCACCGGTTCGAGCCGGCCCGCGCTGATGATGGCGCCGTCGGCCTCGGCGACCCAGAGCTCCATGCCGTCGCCACGGGAGAGGCGGGCGAGCACCGCATCGGCCGTCGCCTCGGAGGACGGGTCGCCGAACACCTCGCCCTGCATGCGGCACATGGCCCGGACGTCGGACTCCTCGGTCACCCGTCGCACCGTGACGCCATCGGGCAGCTGCACGTCGGCGACGAGTGCACTCGCCTCGCCGATCATGATCGATTCGGATTCGTCGGCCTCGAAGCCGTTGGCCAGGAGGGTTCCGTGCAGGCCCGGCGCCGCATCGTGCCCGCGGGTCTTCCACTCGACTCGCGTGATCTCGGGATCTGCGAGGTAGTGAGTGAGCGCACCGACGACGAGGCCCGCGATCTCGGTCGCGGTCGCGCCGTCGAGGTCGCGATAGGTCACGAATCCGCGGCCCCCCGCGAAGGTCACCAGGCGCAGCGGACCGAGCCGCTCCACCCCGATCGCACTCGGCGTCTCGGCATCGGTGCGGAGTTGGTCGTCGTAGGCGCGCAGCAGCTCATCGGCGAGGATCATGGCCCCCATACTGGGGCCACGGGGTTGCATGCCGCAAAACTCCGAGGAATGCTCGCGGAACTCCGACGTGCCGGTCCTGTCCTGTGCCGTCCTGTCGCCCGGGTGATCAGGGCGTTCGCGATGCACGCCACTCGTCGGCGAGCATCGCATAGGTGTACCCGTCGATCCAGCCGAGTTCCGCGTGCCAGGAGTCGCGCACGCCGTGCTGCTCGCGCCGCATGCCGAGTTTCTCCATGATCCGCCACGACGCCGTGTTGTCGGCGAAGCATCCGGCGGTGACCCGGTGCACGCCGAGCTCGCCGAATGCGAGATCGAGCAGCGCGCGGGCGATCTCGGTGGCGTAGCCGTTGCCCGCGTGCGCCGGATCGAGCAGGTACCCGATGCCCGCCTCAGCGCGGCGCCACGGGCCGTCGTCGACGTGCGACTGCCCCATCGCATCGGTGATCCACAGGGCGCCGGTGCCGACCACCTCGTCGTCGAGCACCGCGACGGCGGAGTGGTCGTTCGGGTCGTCGACACCGTCGAGCCAGGTCGTGCGGAACGCCCCGGGCTCCACCTCCGTGCGGATCAGCCAGCGAGTGACCTCGGGGTCGTTGCGCCACTCGAGGATCCGGTCGAGATCGGCGTCCGTGGGCTGGCGGAGGACCAACGGCCCGGCTGGGCGCGGCCACTGCACGTCTGGGGTCGTCATGGTTCCTGCTTAGCAGGCGAGGGCGCCGGAGCACGAGTCGGAGGAACTACTTCACGAGCCTGGAGAGCACGCGGTCGGCGAGCGGCTTGCCACCGGTCTGGCAGCCCGGGCAGTACTGGAACGTCGAATCGGCGAAGATGACCTGGCGGATCGTGTCACCGCACACCTCGCAGGTCTCACCGGTGCGACCGTGCACGCGCATCCCGCGACGCTTCGCGTCCTTGAGCTCGGCGGGCGGGCGACCGGATGCCACGGCAACCGCCTCGGCGAGGGTCTCGCGCATCGCGGTGTAGAGCGTCTCGACCTGCTCGGGTGTCAGCTTGGCGGCGAGCGCGTACGGCGACATCTTCGCGGCGTGCAGGATCTCGTCGGAGTAGGCGTTGCCGATGCCGGCGAACACCGACTGGTCGCGCAGCACTCCCTTGACCTGGGTGCGGCGCCCGTCGAGCACCGCGGCGAAGTCCACGAGCCCGAAGTCGGGTGCGGTCGGGTCGGGGCCGAGCCGAGCGATGCCGGGTACCTCGGCCGGATCGCGCACGACGTACACGGCGAGCGACTTCTTCGTGCCGGCCTCGGTCAGGTCGAAGCCCGAACCGTCGTCGAGCCGCACGCGCAGTGCAAGGGGCGAGCGACCGGGCTTGACCGGCGTCGACGGCACCTCGTCGTACCACCGCAACCAGCC
Organism: Agromyces sp. NPDC056965; assembly: GCF_042673425.1. Classification (NCBI taxonomy): domain Bacteria; kingdom Bacillati; phylum Actinomycetota; class Actinomycetes; order Micrococcales; family Microbacteriaceae; genus Agromyces; species Agromyces sp. NPDC056965. The sequence continues at coordinate 11,879 of NZ_JBHURI010000087.1, forward strand.
GGCGCGCGCGAGGTGGAAGACGAGGTGGAGTTCCCCGGTATCGAGGTCGACGAACTTGCCGTGGCGGTTCGCTCGCTCGATGCGCTGCCCTTCGAGTGCCGAGAGCGGCGGATCGAAGGTCTTGAGCGCCGAGATCGCCGCGACGCGCAGGGAGGCGAATGCGTGCCCGGCGGCCCGCTCGTCGAGGAACGCGGCGAGCGCCTGCACTTCGGGAAGCTCCGGCACACGAACATCCTGCACCCTGCCGCCGACGGTCGCACCCTCGGCGCTCCCGCAGCGGCACCTCAGTCGGTCGCGAAGTCGAGCTTCGATTCGGTGACGGCGATGACCGACCAGGTGCCGCCGTCGGCGTCGGTGAACTCGTATGCCGGAACGACGAGCACGCTGCCGTCGGGCTGCCACTGGCTCGAGAGCCCGAGGCGTGCGCTGACGATCTTGACGTCGTTCACGGGCCACGCGACGGAGCTGCCGGCACTCGGCGTCGCGGGCGGCTCGGTCGGGGGCACCCACTCCTCGCCCGCTGAGGCAGCCGGCTGCTCCGTCACTGCGAAGGGCATGGCGGTCATCTGCGCACCGAACCTGGGGTCCGAGAGTCGTTCGAAGCCCTCCTGCTCGCTGACGACGTCGTAGTCGCCGATCGAGACGAGATCGGCGAGGGCGCCGGACGCGTTGACGATGCCCGCCTTCGAGAGTTCGAGCGACCAGGCCTGATCGATGCGCTGACCATCGACGACGGGCCAGGCCTGCGCCATCCGCGTCACCGCGCCCTCCCAGGTCTCCGAGGTGTACTCGAACGCGTCGGCGTCCCGCCCGGCGGCCGTGATGAGCGACCGGAGCGCATCGGTCGCGGCGGCCTCGCTCGGCAAGTCGGCGACGGGCGGCTCGCAGACCGGCATCTCGGGAATGGTGGCGTCGTCGGGAGCCACCGGCTCGATGACCGCCGGCCCGCAGTTCCACGGGTTGATCCCCGGGTCGGAGTACGAGAAGCCGAGCGTGCCGTCGAGACCCACGTAGAGCGCCGGGCCGGAGCCGTCCTGCGGGCCGACGGTCCAGCTGCCGTCCTTCAGTTCGGGGGTGCCCTCGACGCCGAGTGCCGCGGCGAGCGCGGCGACGGTCTCGGGGTTCGATGCGGCTCGCGCGTCGTAGGCGTACGCGGCGGCGGCGCCGCCGGTGGTCGCGAGCCCGGAGGCGCTGAAGGTGTTGCGACCGTATCCGTAGGGCATCATCAAGTCGTTGACGCCCGACCCGGCCATCTTGCGGTTGCCGGTGTCGAACGCGGCGGACTCCTCTTGCGTCGCGCCGTTCTGCGCGGCGCCCAGCGAGATCGGAGCGGCGGCGAGTTCGGACGATCCGGCCGCGGCCGTACCGAGGCCGAACCCGGCACCGCCGACGATCGCGACCGATGCCGCGACCGCGGCGGCGACGAGCCAACGCGGGCGGCGGCGGGCGCGCTCGTTCGCGAGATCGGCGACGTCGGCCGACGCGGCCGGCATCGCGGAACCCGCCGCCTGCGCGATGACGTCGTCGGCGAATCCCGGGCGAGGCTCGACGCCGGCCGCGGGGTCGGCGGCGCGCAGTCGTGCGACCGGGTCGAGATCGTTGTCGTCGTTCATGTCGAACACCCTTCGTGCGTGCGGTTCACTTGGGGATATGTCCGGAGACGGCGGAACCTTGCAGCAGCGGCCGGTTCTGAGCTAGAACGTCAACCGCTCGCCCCACGCCTCACGGAGGCGCTTGCGGGCACGTGAGAGCGCGGCATCCGCTCCGGAACGCGAGATGCCGAGCACCTCCGCGAGTTCCTGGCCGTCGAGCCCCTCCCACGCGTGCAGGAGGAGGATGCGACGGTCGCGCTCGCCGACGCTCTCGAGCGCACCGCGCAGTTCGGCGTCGAAGAGCGCGCTGAGCTCGGGGTCGTGCTCGATGCGCACGGTTCCGGTCTCGGGCACCTCGTCGACGGGGAGGTCGACGTGCTTGCGGCGTCCGTTCGCGAGGGTGAAGCCCGCGGTGCGGTAGAGCCACGGCAGCACCGCCTCGCGAGGCACGTCGGCGCGGCGACGCCACGCGGTCGCGAAGACGTCCGCTGCGAGGTCCTCCGCGTCCTGACGCGGGCCTCGACGGGCGAAGTAGCGGACGAGGGCGGTCGAATGCTCGCGGACGATCTCGGTGAACCATGCCGTCTCCGCGCTCGTCGCGGTCGGATCTGCGGGCTCGGGCATCGCCACCTCCTCGGCTGCATCGGCGCGTGCTGCGGTGCTGGCGATCCTCACACCACGTTTATGTCACGTCAGCCGCGAGTCTTGCACGACACTCGATCGCGTCAGTCCGCGGCGCGCAGCGGCAGGCGCTCGCCGCCCGTCTGGCAGGTCGGGCAGTACTGCGCCGTCGTGCTGGCGAACGAGAAGTCGAGCACGGTGTCACCGCAGACCGGGCACGTCTCGCCGGCCCGGCCGTGCACGCGCATCGACGCGACCTTCGCGGCCTTGAGCTGGTCGATCGGCACTCCCCGCTGGTGCTCGATCGCGCCCCTGATGGTGCCGATCGTGGCGTCGAAGAGTCGATCGAGCTCGGCCTCGGTCAGCCCCGCGGCGTGGGTGACCGGCGAGATCTTCGCGAGGTGCAGGATCTCGTCGGAGTACGCGTTGCCGATGCCCGCGAGCGATTCCTGCTCCTGCAGCACGGCCTTCACCTGCTTGCGCCGCCCGTTGACGACACGGTCGAAGTCCTCGCGGGTGAAGCCGGAGTCGGCGGGGTCGGGCCCGAGCTTCGCGATCGCGGGCACCTCGCTCGGATCGTCGACCACCCAGCATCCGAGCGACACCCAGTCACCGGCATCCGTCAACTCGACGACGGTGCCGTCGTCGAAGGTGAGCACCACGAGGGTGGGCGGCGCATCGGCGACGGATGCATCGGCCTCGCCGTTCGCGTACCGCGCCCAGCCGTGCCGGCCGAGCGAGACCACGAGATGCTCCGCCTCGCCGACCTCGAGGTCGACGTGCTTGCCGTGGCGGGCGGCACCGCGCACGCGTTCGCCGAGCAGCGACGACGGCGGCCTGCTGCGGGTCTTGGCCGCACGGAACTCCACGACGTCGACGTCGGTGATCTCCCGGCCCGCCAATCGCGTGCCCAGATCCTCGACGAGCGCCTCCACCTCGGGCGACTCGGGCATGCCGCCAGCATCGCACACGGGCCGGTGGCGGGGATACCCTCCGGGCGTCCGGCACCGGCCTGCCGCGGGCCCGGGTGCACTATCGTGCGGAGCATGACGAGTCGGGACCGCCGGGATGCCGCACTCGTGCTGTGCCTGCCGACGGGCGAGTTGCTCGGCGAGACCACCGTCTTCGAGGTGCCGTCGCCGTACCCGCAGGAGGCGGGCCCGCTCGTCGACGCGGCTCGCGCCGGCCTCGGCATCGAGGTGACCATGCTCCGGCTCCTCGACATCGAGCACCGAGCGGGCGATGAGGCCGACCTCGTGCGATACCTCGCCGAGGTCGCTGCGCCGCCCGCCATCGCGCTCTCGTCCATCGGCACCGCGGCGGTCGCGAACGAACCGCACCGAATGCCCTGGGCCCGGCCGGGCGGCCCGGCGCGGCAACTCGACTGGGCTCGCAGCGAACTCGAGGCGGCCGGGATCGCGCCGACCGCGCCGCCCCGCCAGGTGCGCTCCTGGAACCTCTCGAGCCTCTGGAGCCTGCCGACGACGCACGGCACGCACTGGCTGAAGGCGGTCCCCCCGTTCTTCGCGCACGAGGGCGCCGTGATCGAGCGGATGTCACGGCATCCCGTTCCCCGAGCGCTCGCACATGCGGATGGCATGCTGCTGCTCGAGGAGATCCCCGGCGACGACCTCTACGAATCCACCCTCGAGCAGGCCTGCGCGATGGTCGACCTGCTCGTCGCCATGCAACTCGACACGGTCGGCCGTCTCGACGAGCTGTTCGCCATCGGGCTGCCCGATTGGCGCCTGCCGGCGCTCGTGACACCTTCCCGCCGTCTGCTCGACGCCTGGGGCCCGCAACTCGATTCGCCCGATCGAGCGGCGGTCGCGGAACTGGTCGACGCACTCGACACGCGCGCCGCTCGCCTGGAGGACTGCGGCCTGCCCGACACGCTCGTGCACGGCGACTTCCATGGAGGCAACGTGCGCGGCAGCGGCCTCGAGCTGACACTGCTCGACTGGGGCGACTCGGGCGTGGGGCATCCGCTGCTCGACGTGGCCGCCTTCACCGAGCGGATGCCGCCCGCCGACGCCGAGGCGGTGCTACGGCACTGGGTGGAGGCGTGGAACACCGCCGTCCCCGGCTCGGACGCGGCTCGCGCGGCGACCCTGATCGCCCCCGTGGCGGCCCTGCGACAGGCGATCGTCTACCAGGGGTTCCTCGACCGGATCGAACACGACGAGCGCGTGTACCACGCCGAGGATCCGCCGATCTGGCTGCGCCGTGCCGCCGAGGCGTTCAGGGCGAGCTGATGCGGGGCGCGGGGGGTGCGGCCCCCCCCCCCCCGCCGCGGCGACCCCCGCCCGGCCCCCCCCCCCGGGGGGGGGGCGGCGGGGGTCGGGGATTAAAAAAAA
>NZ_JBHURI010000088.1:0-16044 GCF_042673425.1 Agromyces sp. NPDC056965
CCCGACAACCGACCCACACAAGGGCCGAACCACCGGAGCTTTCATCGTTCTCATCCGGCCATCCCACCAGGGACGCATCCGAACGCTTCAAACACAAGACGAAAAACAACGACTCGGTTCGGGATCATCGTGCCACTTGAGGAGGATGAGCTAGACGCTTCTCAGCAGTTCCGCTCTTCCGCTCCTGTGGGGCAACGAGTGATAACAATACGTGGACTTCCACCACCCACGCAAATCACACCCGCATCCCGGGCGTGTCGCACCAAGAAGCCCCCAAACGACAAGGGCTCCAGCCCTCACCGAAGTGAACGACCGGAGCCCTGGAACCGTTGCGAACGACTATTCGACGAAGACACCTGCGAGCGTCTTCTTGCCGCGGCGAAGCACTGCAAGACCACCAGCCGCCACGCGCCCATCGAGCGTCGCCGTGTCGTCGTCGATGCGCACGTTGTCGAGCGACACGCCACCCTGAGCGATGGCGCGCCGGCCCTCGCTCTGGCTCGAGACGAGCCCGGTGTCGACGAGGAGCTGGACGATCGAGGCATCCGTCGTCGCCGTGGTGTTCGGGAGTTCGCGAAGCGCGGCCTCGAGGGTCGAGCGGTCGAGGGCGGCGAGGTCGCCCTGCCCGAACAGCGCTCGCGACGCGTCGATCACGGCCTGCGTGGCATCCGCGCCGTGCACCAGGGTGGTGACCTCGAGGGCGAGCACCTTCTGCGCCTCGCGCTTGAACGGCTCGGTCTCGACGAGGCCTTCGAGCTGCTCGATGCGCTCCCGACCGAGGAACGTGAAGATCTTCAGCCGCGAGATGACGTCGGCATCGTCGGTGTTGAGCCAGAACTGGTAGAACGCGTACGGGCTGCACATCGAGGCATCCAGCCAGATGGCGTTGCCCTCGCTCTTGCCGAACTTCGTGCCGTCGGAGTTCGTGACGAGCGGGGTGCCGATCGCATGCACGCTGGCACCCTCGACGCGGTGGATGAGATCGGTGCCGCTCGTGAGGTTGCCCCACTGGTCGCTGCCGCCGGTCTGCAGCACGCAGCCGTACTGGCGGTAGAGCTCGAGGTAGTCGAAGCCCTGGAGGATCTGGTAGCTGAACTCGGTGTAGCTGATGCCGGCGTCGGAGTTCAGGCGCGACGCCACGGCGTCCTTCTTCAGCATCGTGCCGACACGGTAGTGCTTGCCGATCTCGCGGAGGAAGTCGATGGCGGAGAGCCCGCCCGTCCAGTCGAGGTTGTTGACGAGCCGGACCGCGTTCTCGCCTTCGCCCGAGAGGAACCGCGAGACCTGCCCCTGCAGGTACCCGACCCACTCGGCGACGGTCTCCTTCGTGTTCAGCGTGCGCTCGGCCGTGGGCCGCGGATCGCCGATCAGGCCGGTCGAGCCGCCGACGAGGCCGAGCGGCTTGTGGCCGGCGAGCTGGATGCGGCGCATCGTCAGCAACTGCACGAGGTTGCCGAGGTGCAGGCTCGGCGCAGTGGGGTCGAAACCGCAGTAATACGTGATCGGCTCGCCCGCGAGAAGCTCTTTCAGCGCAGCCTGGTCGGTCGACACGTGCACGAGGCCGCGCCAGACGAGCTCCTCCCAGACGTCGTCGAATGAGGCGTCGTTCTGCTGGGTACTGAGGATCACGGGGTCTGACACTCCGTCAGGGTATCAGCGAGCGGATTAGGTCTCATCTCTAACCGAATATGGATTAAACCTGTATGCTTATGTGAGCAGCGATGAAGGCTGCACACTGAAGGAGTGCCATGATCGTCGTCACCGCAGACCAGGTCTCCAGTCGCACGCAGGCCGACCTCGCCGGAGCCGAGCGCGACCGCATCCAACGCGCCCACGGCGAGAAGCTGCTCCTGCCGGTCGCGCGCAACGCAGGAGACGAGATCCAGCTGATCACCCGCGATGCCCGCACCGTCGTCGAGGTCGTCTTCGAACTGACCCGCGACGGCGCCTGGAGCGTCGGCATCGGATGCGGCGACGTGCGGGAACCCCTTCCGCCGGACATCCGGGAGGCGAGCGGCGAGGCGTTCTTCGCCGCACGCGACGCGGTCGAGCGCGCCAAGAAGAGCACGCCCAGGCTCGCGATCGAGGCCGCGAACGACGACGCCGAGCATGTCGAGGCACTGTTCAAGCTCGCCCTCCTCCTCCGCGAACGGAGGTCCGACCAGGGCTGGGAGGTCTACGACCGCATCGTCGCGGGTGCCATGCAGTCGGAGATCGCCGACGAGCTCGGAGTCAGCGCCCCGGCGATCAGCTCTCGAATGAAGTCGGCCAATATCCGTGCAGAGCTCGACGCCGTGCCCGCCCTCGCTAGGCTGCTCGAGAACCTCGACAGCTCGACGGGAGCCCACGCATGAACCTCTTCGTCATCGCCGATGCCATCACCTGGTCGGCCCTGGTGATCTCGCTGATCGCCGCGGCGACGCTCTCGGTGCTCGCGTACCTGCGCCCGCGCCGCGCGTACATCTGGTTCGCCGCGGGCTCGCTCGGCGTGGCACTCCTCGCAGCGGCATCCGCAGGCGACCCCGCGCAGTTCGGCCTGGCACCGCTCATCACGGTGCTCGGCCTCACCGTTGCCGTGTTCGGCGGCAGCCCGGCCGCAGCCACGGCACTCGACCTCGCAATGGGCGGCACCGTCGCACCCGGCCTCCACGGCGGCATCATCGTCGCCGAGAAGCGATCGGCGGACGAAGTGCACCGGGGCGTGCAGGCCGCAGCCAAGCGCGAGGTGCTGCGCGGCGGCCTCACGATCGGCGTGCTCGAACGCATCGCCTCGGCGGGCGCGATCATCGCCGGATTCCCCGAGGCGCTCGCGATCGTCGTCGCCATCAAGGGCGTCGGCCGATTCACCGAGCTCGAGGCGCCGGAGGCCCGTGAGCGGTTCATCATCGGCACCTTCGCGAGCCTCATCTGGGCGTGCGCCGGCGCACTCGTCGTGCACCTCGCGTTGCGCTGAGCGTCACTCAGCCGCGAGCTTGTGCCGGCGGTACGGCGAGACGCCCTCGTCGCCGGGCAGCCAGAACCGCCACGGATACTGCGATCCGCCGCCGTCTCCCCCGACGCCCGTGCGCGGACCGCTCGCGGCGTGCAGCGGCGTCGCCGGCACCTGCAGCGTGAACGGCGGCGCGAGCAGGTCGCTGCCGCCGGCCTCGAGCGGTACCCCGAGCGCCTTCGCGAGCCGGCCCGGTCCCCTCGCGAGATCGCGATCGTTCACGCCCGGCCGACGGCTTCGCGCCAGGTCGAGTCCGTCGACGACCGTCGCTCCACGCATGAGCACGCCCGACGAGGAGCCCGCCGGACGCGCGACGATGTTCAGGCAGACGTGCATGCCGTAGCTGAAGTACGCGTACAGGTGCGCCGGTGCACCGAACATCACCCTGTTTCGCGGTGTGCGCCCCCGGAAGGAGTGGGACCCGGGATCCTCGCCGACGCCACGGTAGGCCTCGAGCTCGGACAGGCGGATCGCCACCGGCCCATCGGGAGCGTCGTAGCGCAGCACCGCTCCGAGGAGGAGCGGTGCGAGCGCGACGGGATCCTGTTCGAAGAACTCCCGGTCGGGGGTGACGAGTCCGCTCAGCTGCGCGCCTCCGGGGAGTGTGCTTCCGGGAGGCCGGCGACGAGGTGCCGCACGCGGTCGGCGAGCCGGGAGAACTGCTCGGCGACACGCACCGGAGCGGTGCCGCCGATGCCGTCGCGGCTCGCGACCGACCCCTCGACCGTGAGCACCTCGCGCACATCGGGCGTCAGATGCGGGGAGATCGCCGCGAGTGCGTCGTCGTCGACGGCGTCGAGCTCGAGCGAGTGCTCCTCTGCGTAGCGCACAAGCGCGCCGGTGATCTCGTGGGCGTCGCGGAACGGCACGCGCCGCTTCACGAGCCACTCGGCGACATCCGTCGCCAGCGAGAAGCCGGCCGGAGCGAGCTCGGCCATGCGCTCGGTGTGGAAGGTCAGCGTCGCGACCATGCCCGTGAACGCCGGCAGCAGCACTTCGAGGGTCTCGACGGAGTCGAAGACCGGCTCCTTGTCCTCCTGCAGGTCGCGGTTGTACGCGAGCGGCAGCGCCTTCAGGGTCGCGAGCAGTCCCGTGAGGTTGCCGATGAGCCGGCCCGACTTGCCGCGCGCGAGCTCGGCGATGTCGGGGTTCTTCTTCTGCGGCATGATCGACGAACCCGTCGAGTAGCCGTCGTGCAGCGTCACGAAGCCGAACTCGCGAGTGTTCCAGAGGATGATCTCCTCCGCGAAGCGCGAGAGGTCGATGCCGATCATCGCCGTGACGAAGGCGAACTCGGCCACGACGTCTCGGCTCGCGGTGGCGTCGATCGAGTTCTCGGCGGGGCTCGCGAGGCCGAGGTCGCGGGCGACGGATGCCGCGTCGAGGCCGAGCGTCGACCCGGCGAGAGCGCCGCCGCCGTACGGCGAGACATCCGCTCGCTTCGTCCAGTCCACGAGACGCTCGAGGTCGCGCGAGAGCGCCCAAGCGTGGGCGAGCAGGTGGTGCGCGAGCAGCACCGGCTGCGCGTGCTGCAGGTGCGTGCGCCCGGGCATGATCGCCGTGCGGTGCGCGTCGGCCTGCGCGGCGAGCGCGTCGATGAGGTGCACGAGGTCGCGCCCGATGGTCGCGGCGTGGTCCTTCAGGTAGAGGCGCACGAGCGTGGCGATCTGGTCGTTGCGGCTGCGGCCCGCGCGGAGCTTGCCGCCGAGTTCGGGGCCGACGATCGTGATGAGTGCGGCCTCGAGGGCGCCGTGCACGTCTTCGTCCGCCTCGCCGGCGACGATCTCGCCCGAGATCACGCGCGCCTCGAGGGTGTCGAGCCCGGCGAGCATGGCGTCCAGCTCAGCGGCTTCGAGGTACCCGGCGGCGGCGAGTGCCCGGGCGTGCGCCCGGGACCCCGCGAGGTCGTAGCCCGCGAGCTGCCAGTCGAAGTGCGTCGACTTCGAGAGGCGCTGCAGCTCGGGCGACGGGCCGCTCGCGAATCGAGCACCCCAGAGCGAGCCCTCGTTGGTGCCGTGGGCGTCGGCCCCAGCCTCGGTGCCGGCCGTGTCGTCGGTGCCGTTGACGTCGCTCATCATGCGTCCTTCCGGGCGAGCAGCCACACGAGCAGCGCCTTCTGGGCGTGCAGTCGGTTCTCCGCCTCGTCCCAGATGATCGACTGCGGGCCGTCGATCACGTCGGCACTCACTTCGTACCCGCGGTCGGCGGGCAGGCAGTGCATGAACACCGCATCGGATGCCGCGAGCGACATGAGCTCCGCATCGACCTGGTACCCGCCGAAGGTGGCGACGCGATGCGCCTTCTCCTCCTCCTTGCCCATCGACACCCACGTGTCGGTGACGACGACGTCGACTCCCGTCACGGACTCGCGCGCGTCGCTGACGACGGCGACGGACCCGCCGGTCGTCGCCGCGATGCGCTCGGCGTCGGCCACGACGGATGCCTCGGGCGCGAACTCCGCCGGAGCGGCGATGCGGACGTGCATGCCCGCGGTCGCGCCGGCGAGCAGGTACGACTGCGCCATGTTGCTGCGGCCGTCGCCGAGGAAGGTGACCGTGAGTCCGGCGAGCCGGCCCTTGTGCTCGCGGATGGTGAGCAGGTCGGCGAGCAGCTGGCACGGGTGGAAGTCGTCGGAGAGGGCGTTGACGACGGGCACGGTCGTGCCGGCGGCCATCTCCTCGAGACCCGCCTGCGCGTAGGTGCGCCAGACGATCGCGGAGACCATGCGCTCGAGCACCCGGGCGGTGTCGGAGGGGGTCTCCTTGCCGCCGAGCTGGCTGTTCGCGGTCGAGATGATGAGCGGCGAACCGCCGAGGTCGGCGATGCCGACCGCGAACGACACTCGCGTGCGCGTCGAGGACTTGTCGAAGATCACGGCGACGGTCTGCGGGCCGGCGAGCGGCGTCTGCGACCAGCGGTCGGCCTTGAGCTGCTCGGCGAGATCGAGGATCTCGGTCTGCTCGGCCTGGGTGAGGTCGTCGTCCCGGAGGAAGTGGCGGGTCATGTGGTGCGTCCGTTCGTGGAGAGGTCGGTCGGGTCAGTACGGGTGGGCATCGGCGAGGGCGCGCGCGAAGCGTGCTTCGAACTCGTCGATCTCCGCGTCGCCGACGATGAGCGGCGGCGCGATGCGGATGGTGGTGTCATTGGCGGCGTTCACGATGAGCCCGTGGTGCATGGCGTGCGCGACGACGTCGCCGGCGACCGGTGCCGTGAGCGCCACGCCGACGAGGAGACCCCGGCCGCGAGTGCCCGCGACGAGCGGCGAACCGATCGCCTCGATGCGCCGGCGCAGCTGCGGCCCGCGCACGGCGGCGTTGTCGACGAGACCGGCGCGCTCGATCTCGCCGAGCACCGCGTTCGACACCGCGGTCGCGAGCGGGTTGCCGCCGAACGTCGAGCCGTGCTGGCCCTTCTGGTACAGCTCGGAGGCACGGCCGAAGGTGATGAGGCCGCCGATCGGGATGCCGCCGCCGATGCCCTTCGCGACCGTGATCGCGTCGGGCGTGATGCCGTCGTGCTGGAACCCGAACCACTCGCCCGTGCGGCCGGCGCCGGTCTGGATCTCGTCGACGATGAGCAGCGCACCGTGGCGGAGGGTCAGCTCGCGTGCCGCCTCGAGGAATCCCTCCGGCAGTTCGACGACGCCGGCCTCGCCCTGGATGGGCTCGACGAAGACGGCAGCGACCGCATCGTCGATGGATGCCTCGAGCGCCTCGATCGTCGCGGGGATGTGCTCCACTCCCCCGGCCATCGGCTCGAACGGCGCACGCATGTGGGGCTTGCCGGTCAGCGCGAGCGAGCCCATCGTGCGCCCGTGGAAGGCGTCGACGAGCGCGATCACCCGGGTGCGCGCACCGCCCGAGTTGTTCAGGCGCGCGAGCTTGAACGCGGCCTCGTTCGCCTCGGCGCCCGAGTTGCCGAACCAGGCGCGCCCGTCGGGCCCTGCGCCGGCGAGGCGGACGAGCCGCTCTGCGAGCTCGAGCGCGGGTTCGGTCGTGAAGTAGTTCGATACGTGCGCGAGCTTCGACGCCTGCGCGGTGACCGCCTCGACGAACACCGGGTGGGCGTGCCCGAGGGAGTTCACCGCGATGCCGGCGAGGAAGTCGAGGTAGGTCGTGCCCGCGGCATCCGTCACCCAGGCGCCCGAGCCGTGCTCGAGCTTCGCGAGCGGCATGCCGATGGAGCGCATGATGCGCTGGTCGAACCGCAGCTGCCAGTCGTTCATGCCGCCACCACCTCGGTGCCGATGCCCGACTGCGTGAAGACCTCGAGCAGGATCGAGTGCGGCACGCGGCCGTCGATGATGGCCGCCTTCGCGACTCCGCCCTCGACGGCTTCGAGGCACGCGGCCATCTTCGGGATCATGCCCGACTCGAGGCTCGGCAGCAGTTCGACGAGCGAGGGCACGTCGATCACCGAGACGAGCGAGTCGCGGTTCGGCCAGTCGCGGTAGAGGCCGGCGACGTCGGTGAGGATCACGAGCTTCGCCGCGCCGAGCGCGACCGCGAGCGACGCCGCGGCCGAATCGGCGTTCACGTTCAGCGACTGCCCGGTCACGTCGCCGTCGGGGGCGATCGAGGAGACCACGGGGATGCGTTCGGCGTCGAGCTCGGCGAGCACGGCGGCCGGGTCGACCGCGACGACGTCGCCGACGAGTCCGAGGTCGACCTCCTCGCCGTCGACGACGGCGCCGCGACGCCGCCCGGTGAACAGCCCGGCGTCTTCGCCCGACAGGCCGGAGGCGAGGGGTCCGTGCTCGTTGATGAGCGAGACGAGCTCGCGATTCACCTGGCCGGAGAGCACCATGCGCACCACGTCCATGGTCTCGGGGGTCGTGACCCGGTAGCCTCCGCGGAACTCGCTCGGAATGCCGAGCCGCTCGAGCATCGCCGAGATCTGCGGCCCGCCGCCGTGCACGACGACGGGCTTGATGCCCGCGTAGCGCAGGTAGACCATGTCCTCGGCGAACGCACGCTGCAGCTCGGGGCTCACCATGGCGTTGCCGCCGAACTTGACGACGATCGTCTCGCCGTGGAATCGCTTCAGCCAGGGCAGCGAATCGATGAGCACCTGGGCTTTCGCCGCGGCGTCGTTGGTGTCGTCGGGTTCGGTTTCGATGTCGTCGCTCATGCTCAACTCGCGTAGGCGCTGTTCTCGTGCACGTAGTCGTGCGTGAGATCGTTCGTGAAGATGGTGGCGGATGCCTCGCCGGCGTGCAGCTCGATGAGCACGTGCGTCGCGCGCGGCGTGAGGTCGACCTGATCGCGCGGGGCGTCGGGGCGACCGGCGTGGCAGACGCGCACCCCGTTCATCGAGACGTCGACGAGGTACGGGTCGAACGGTGCGCTCGTCGTGCCGATCGCAGCCAGCACCCGGCCCCAGTTGGGGTCGTTGCCGAAGATCGCGGCCTTGAAGAGGTTGTTGCGGGCGACCGAACGGCCGACCTCGACCGCGTCGTCTTCGGTCACCGCGCCGACGACCTCGATCGCGATGTCGTGGCTCGCGCCCTCGGCATCGGCCTGCAACTGCAGCGCGAGGTTCCGGCAGGCCTCGGTGAGGGCCGTCGTGAACTCGCCGAGATCGGGCGTGACGCCCGACGCACCCGAGGCGAGCAGCGACACCTGGTCGTTCGTCGACATGCAGCCGTCGGAATCGAGCCGGTCGAAGGTCACGCGCGTGGCGGCGCGGAGCGCGGTGTCGAGCTCCTCGGCCGACAGCGAGGCATCCGTCGTCACGACCACCAGCATCGTCGCGAGGCCGGGGGCCAGCATGCCCGCGCCCTTCGCGATGCCGCCGATCGACCAGCCGGCTCCCTCGACCACGACCTGCTTCGGCGTCGTGTCGGTCGTCATGATCGCGCGGGCCGCGTCGTCACCGCCATCGGCGGAGAGGCGGGCGATCGCCGAGACCACGCCCTCTTCGAGCACCTCGCCGTCGAGCTGGTCGCCGATGAGACCGGTCGAGCAGACGAGCACGTCGCCTGCTGCGACGCCGAGGCCCGATGCCACCGCCTCCGCCGTGCGATGGGTGACCTGGAACCCCTCGGGGCCCGTGAAGCAGTTGGCCCCGCCCGAGTTCAGCACGATCGCCGAGACGACGCCGTCGGCCGCGACCTGCTTCGACCAGATGATCGGGTTGGCCTGCGCCCGGTTCGCCGTGAACACGACTGCGGCCTGCTGCGCGGGCCCGCGGTTCACGACGAGCGCGAGGTCGAGCGCGCCCGAGCGCTTGATGCCGGCGGCGATGCCGGCGGCTTCGAATCCCAGCGGATGGGTGACGGTCACGGGGCGACTCCATTCACGGGGAGTCCGGTCGACTCGGTGAGCCCGAGTGCGATGTTCGCGGACTGGATGGCGGCACCCGCGGTGCCCTTCACGAGGTTGTCGACGGCGGCGACCACGACGACGCGGCCCGAGTTCTCGTCGATCTGGAGGCCGAGCAGCGCGGTGTTCGCACCGAGCACGTCGGCCGTGCGCGGGAACTGCCCCTCGGGCAGCAGCTGCACGAAGCGCTCTCCGGCGTACGCGTCCTCCCAGGCGGCGCGGACCGCCGCGGCATCCGTGCCGGGAACGATGCGCGCCGTCGAGGTCGCGAGGATGCCCCGCGACATGGGCACGATGACCGGGGTGAACGAGATGGTGGGATCGCCGCCGCCCGCCCAGCGCAGCGCCTGCTGGATCTCGGGGATGTGCCGGTGCACGCCGCCGACCGAGTAGGGGTTCGCCGAACCGAGGATCTCGGAGCCGAGCAGGTGCGCCTTCAGGCTCTTGCCGGCTCCCGACGGCCCCACCGCGAGCACCGAGACGATATCGGATGCCTCGATCACCCCGGCCCGGATGCCGGGCGCGAGCGACAGCGCCACCGTCGAGGCGTTGCAGCCCGGTGCTGCGATGCGCTTCGTCTTCGCGAGCCGGTCGCGCTGCGTGCCCGACAGCCGCGGCAGCTCGGGCACGCCGTAGGTCCACGCGCCGTGGAACTCGCCGCCGTAGAACGCCGCCCAGTCGGCCTTGCTCTCGAGGCGGTGGTCGGCACCGCAGTCGATGACGAGCGTCTCGGGCGCCAGCTGCGCCGCGATCGCACCGGATGCCCCGTGCGGGAGCGCGAGGAACACGATGTCATGGCCGGCGAGGTTCTCGGCCGTCGTGTCCTTCAGCGTGAGGTGCGTGTAGCTGCGCAGGTGCGGCTGCACCGCGATGAGCGGCTGGCCGGCGTTGGAGTGCGCGGTCACGGTGCGCACATCGAAATCGGGATGATCGGCGAGGAGGCGAAGGATCTCGCCTCCGGCATAGCCGGACGCGCCGGAAACGGCGACGGTGAACGTCATGGTTCCACCTTAAAGGTCTGAAGTGGTCGGGGTTGGCTCACGACAATGCACATGACCTGAAAGGTCGAAGCGGTCGAGGTCGGGCTCCCGGCGACGCATGCGACCTGAATGGTCGAAGCGGTCGAGGGACGGTTCCGGCGACACCTGCTGACGGCTTCGTCGCCGCATGCGGGGTCGCCTAGAGTCGGCGCTCGCCACGACGTCGGCTGCGCACCACGACGACACGCGAGATGCGTGCGGGGGCTGCGAACCGAGCGGCGGACATACAGCGACCCTATCCGGGGCGGGTCGTGTCGTGCAAACGCGCGGCGCGCGGAGGCGCCGGCCGCTCCGCCTCGGCGCCCGCCCCTTCTCCACCGCGATTCCGAGGAGATCTGCAATTCAGAGGTTCGGGTGCTGCCCGATCATCCCCGATACTGCCGATCTCCTCGGAATCGACTACTCGCGGATGGTCGCCCCGAAGCGCTCGCTCGCGAGCGCCGCACCGGCGAGCTTCGCCTCGCTCGCCTCGGCCGCGGTGAGCGTGCGGTCGTCGGCACGGAACCTGAGCGCGAACGTCAGGCTCTTCGCCCCGGCGGGCACACCCTGGCCGCGATAGTCGTCGACGATCGAGAGGTGCTCGAGCAACGCGCCGGCGCCCTCGCGGATCGCCGCGGCGACCTCGGCTGCTGCGACATCGACGGGGACGATGAGCGAGAGGTCCTGCGTCGCAGCGGGCATCGTGTCGATCGTCCGCGCTTCGAGGGCGGGGTCGGTCAAGGCGATGACGGCGTCGAGGTCGAGCTCGACGACCGCGACGACCCGTGGCAGGTCGGCTTCGAGGGCGAGCGCGGGCAGCAGTTCGCCCGCGTAGCCGACGAGTGCGCCCGCGATGCGCAGCTCGGCCGTGCGGCCCGGGTGCATCGCCGAGTGCGAACCCTGCGACACGTCGATGCGTGCCCCGGTCGCGAGTTCGACCTGGCGCACGACATCGAGTGCGTCGGCGATGCCGGCGGACACGGCGGGCTGACCCGGCTGCTTCGCCACGACGTCGCCCACGATGAGCGCACCGAGGTGGCGCGGCTGCGGCGGGATGCCGGCATCGAGCGCAGCGAGCACCTCGTCGCTCGGCTTCTCGTTGCCCACGGGCAGGTCGAGCGACCCGTACGTGCGACCCGGCTCGGGCAGGAACACCGTGCCGATCTCGAAGAGGTCGAGGTCGGTCAGGCCGCGCGAGAGGTTGCGACGCGCGGCGCCGATCAGGCCGGGAACGAGCGACCGACGCAGGAACGGCACGGTCTGGTCGAGGGCGTTCGCAATGCGCACGGATGCCACGGGCGCACCGTCAGCACTGCCGAACACCGCGTTGTCGGCCTCGGAGACGAACGGGAAGGAGAGCACCTCGACCGATCCGGCGGCCGCGAGCGTGTCGGCGGTGCGACGACGCAGCCGCTGCGAGCGGGTGAGGCCGCGGCCCGGAGGCGCGACGGGCAGCACCGAGGGGATGCGGTCGTAGCCGATCAAGCGGGCGACCTCCTCGGCGAGCTCTTCACGGCCGGTCAGGTCGGGACGCCACGCCGGCGGCACGACCGAGAATCCGCCGTCGACGGCGCTGATGACGCCGCCGATCTCGGCGAGGGCGTCGTGCACCTCGGCCTCGGTGTACTCGACGCCGATGATCGACGAGACGAAGCCCGCGGGCAGGAGGATCGCCGCGCGCGCCGGCACGGTCGAGATCAGGGAGCCGCCCGCATCGGCGCTGCCGCCGGCGAGGTCGACCATGAGCTGGGCGACGCGGGAGACGGCCGCGGCCGCGATCTCGGGGTCGACGCCGCGCTCGTAGCGCTTGGCCGCCTCGCTCGGCAGCTTGTGACGACGCGCGGTGCGCGCGATCGACACCGGGTCCCAGTTGGCCGCCTCGACGAGCACGTTGCGCGTCTCGTCGCCCATCTCGGTCTCCGCGCCGCCCATGACGCCGCCGAGGCCGATCGGCCCGCGGTCGTCGGTGACGACGAGGTCTTCGACGTGGAGCGTGCGCTCCTTGCCGTCGAGCGTGGTGAACTTCTCCCCCACCGTGGCCCGCCGAACGACGATGCCGCCGCGGAGCTGGTCGAGGTCGTAGCCGTGAATCGGCTGGCCGAGCTCGAGCATGACGTAGTTCGTGATGTCGACGAGCAGCGAGATCGAGCGGATGCCGGCGAGCTTCAGTCGCGCGATCATCCACGGCGGCGTCGGACGCGAGGCGTCGACGTCGCGCACGATGCGCGTGGCGAACACCGAGGAGCCGATCTTGCCGCGGATCGGAGCGGCGTCGTCGATCACGACGGAGAACGCGTCGTCCGAGACATCCGCCGGCGCAGCCTGCTCGACCGGGTCGCGGAAGCGGGCCCCGGTCGCATGGGCGTACTCGCGAGCGACGCCGCGGATCGAGAACGCGTAGCCGCGGTCGGGGGTGACGTTGATCTCGATGGCGGCGTCGTCGAGGCCGAGCAGCGCGATCGCGTCGGTGCCGACGGGTGCGTCGATGCCGAGCGTCGAGAGCCGCAGGATACCGTCGTGGTCTTCACCGAGGCCGAGCTCGCGCGCCGAGGCGATCATGCCGTCGGAGACGTGGCCGTAGGTCTTGCGGGCGGCGATCGGGAACGGCCCGGGCAGCACGGCGCCCGGCAGCGTCACGACGACCTTGTCGCCCACGAAGAAGTTGCGGGCACCGCAGACGATGCCGTGCACGGCGTCGCCGCCGTCGGCCGCGGTCTCACCCTCGGGCGCGACGCGCACCTGGCACCAGCGGATGGTCTTGCCGTTGGACTGCGGCTCCTCGACGAACTCGAGCACCTCGCCCACGACGATCGGGCCCTCGAGGTCGAACGTGTGCACGTCCTCCTCTTCGAGGCCGACCTTGACGAGGGCGGCGTGCACGTCTTCGGGCGTGGTGCCCGGCACGAGCTCGACGTACTCGGCGAGCCAACTCAGTGGAACCCGCATGTTCTAGACCACCATTCCGAACTGCTGGGAGAAGCGGATGTCTCCCTCGACCATTTCGCGCATGTCCTGCACGTCGTTGCGGAGCATCAGCCCGCGCTCGATGCCCATGCCGAAGGCGAACCCGGTGTAGACCTCTGGGTCGATGCCGGCCGCCTTCAGCACGTTGGGGTGCATCATGCCGCAGCCGCCCCACTCGATCCAGCGCGCGCCGCCCTTGAAGGTCGGGTGCCAGAAGTCGAGCTCGGCCGACGGCTCGGTGAAGGGGAAGAAGCTCGGGCGAAGGCGGATCTTCGCCTCGTCGCCGAAGATCGACTTCACGAAGTGATCGAGGGTGCCCTTGAGGTGGGCCATCGTGAGGCCCTTGTCGACGGCGACGCCCTCGAACTGCATGAACACGGGCAGGTGCGTGGCGTCGAACTCGTCGGTGCGGTAGACGCGACCCGGTGCGAGCACGTAGAGCGGCAGTTCGCGCTCGAGCATCGAACGGATCTGCACCGGGCTCGTGTGCGTGCGCAGCACGAGGTGCGACTCGGGCGGGTCGACGAAGAACGTGTCCTGCATGGCGCGCGCGGGGTGGTCGGCGTCGAAGTTCAGCGCGTCGAAGTTGAACCACTCGCTCTCGACCTCCGGGCCTTCGGCGATCTCCCAACCCATGCCGGTGAAGACGTCGCAGACGCGGTCCTGCAGGAGGGACAGCGGATGCCGCGCTCCCGGACGGTACCGCGACGCGAGGGCCGTGACGTCCAACGCCTCCGCCGCGAGCTGCGCGGCGGCCTCGGCCTCGACGATCTCGGCCTCGCGGGCGGCGAACGCCTGGTTCACCCGACCGCGGGCGCCGCCGACGAGCTTGCCGAGTGCGGCCTTCTGCTCGTTCGGGACGTTGCGGAGTTCGGCGTTCAGGAGCGCGAGGGCGGACTTGTCGCCGGTGTGCTCGGTGCGGACCTGCTTCAGCGCGGCGGAGTCGCCGGCCGACGCGATGGCCGCGAGGGCTGCGTCGACCGCCGTCTGGACGGCGCTCTCGGTGATTTCACGGGGCTCGGACACGAGAACCGAGTCTACCGGGCGAGACCCGCCGACTCGGGTCGCGTCAGATGCCGCCGTGCTGCGTTTCGGACTGACGCGCCGTGGCAGTCGCCTGCGCGACGAGCATCGCCTGGTTCGGATCCTCGGGATCGAGTCTCGTGCCGCTCGACTTCGACGCGGTGCGCTTCGACAGCCAGCGTGCGAACCACGAGAGCGAGAGGTTCATGATCAGGTAGAGCACGAGCGTGACGATGAAGAACGAGAACAGGTAGCGGTTGCCGTAGAACGTGGCGAGCTGGTTCATGTTGACCCGCAGCAGTTCGACGTAGCCGACGATGTAGCCGAGCGAGGTGTCCTTCAGGAGCACCACGAGTTGGGCCACGATGATCGGCAGCATCTGCCGGAAGGCCTGCGGGAACTCCACGAGCATCTTGGACTGCAGCGGGCGCATGCCGAGGCTGAGCCCGGCCTCGCGTTGTCCGCGCGGCAGTGCCGCGAGCCCGGCGCGGAGCGCCTCGCCGATGAGGGCGCCGTTGTAGAGGGTCAGCGCTGCGACGACTGCCCAGAACGCGCCGGTGTTCAGCACGAGGAGGATGAACAGCATCATCAGCAGCACCGGCATGCCGCGGACGAATTCGAGCACGACCGCGGTGGGGATTCGGATCCACGCGATCTCCGAGCTCCGGAGGAGCGAGAGGAGGATGCCCAGCGCGACCGCGAACACCGACGCCGTCAGAGCCGCTTGGAGGGTGCCCCATACACCGACCGTGATGATCCGGTTCCACAACTCGGGGTCGGCGAAGATGTCCCACCGGCTGGGGTCGAAGTAGCCCGGAAGGGTGATGCCGCCGCTCTCACGCGGTGCGGCGAGGGTCAGCACGATCCAGGTGAGCCCTGCGAGGATCAGCACGCCGGCGATGATCGACGAGATCAGCGACAGTCGTCGTGCCTTCGGACCCGGGGCGTCGAAGAGGACGCTCGTTCCGCTCATCGCTGCACCACCCATCTGCGCTCGAGTTGGGCCGCGAACACACCGAGCGGGATGGTGATCACGAGATAGAAGGTCGCTGCGCCGAGGAGGATCGCGATGACGGCGTCACCGTTGAGGTTCGCGAGCTCACGGGTCGAGGCGAAGAGCTCGACCACGAAGAATCCGCCCGCGACCGAGGTGTTCTTCGTCAGCGCGATGAAGACGTTGATGAGCGGCGGAATCGTCATGCGGAACGCCTGGGGCAGCACGATGAGGCTCACCGTCTGACCGAACCCGAGTCCGACGCTTCGCGCGGCCTCGGCCTGCCCGATCGGCACGCCGTTGATGCCCGAACGAAGCGCCTCCGCCACGAACGGCGAGGTGTAGACCGAGAGTCCGATGATCGCGGCCGTCGTGTAGTCGAGACGCGAGCCGAGGTAGGGAAGGATGATCGCGCAGAAGAAGAGCACGAGCGTCAGCGGCGTGTTGCGCACGAGCTCCGTGTAGACGGTGGCGAACCCTCGGAGCGAAGCGACCGGCGAGATGCGCATGGCCGCGATGATCGTGCCGAGCACGAGTGCCGAGACTCCGCTCGCGCCGAGCAGCAGCAGGGTCATGGTGA
Source organism: Agromyces sp. NPDC056965 (assembly GCF_042673425.1). NCBI lineage: Bacteria > Bacillati > Actinomycetota > Actinomycetes > Micrococcales > Microbacteriaceae > Agromyces > Agromyces sp. NPDC056965. The sequence continues at coordinate 15,893 of NZ_JBHURI010000088.1, forward strand.
AACCGCGCCAGTAGATCGGCAGGTTCTCGATGACGGCGTCCACGCGTCTCCGTTCCGGTCAGTGGGGAGGGTACGCGGCCCGGGCGGTGCACGATGAGGCTCACCGTCTGACCGAACCCGAGTCCGACGCTTCGCGCGGCCTCGGCCTGCCC
>NZ_JBHURI010000089.1:0-15596 GCF_042673425.1 Agromyces sp. NPDC056965
GTCCCGTGGGACATCCGCCATCGTCGAGCGCGAGGTTACGCGGAGAGCTGCTTCGAACGGTCGAAGACGAGCTTGTAGATGAGGCCGGCGATCACGGCACCGAGGATCGGGGCGACGATCGACACCCAGAGCTGGGTCCACGCGATGCCGCCGCCGTAGAGCGCGGTGGCGATCGAGCGGGCCGGGTTGAACGAGGCGTTCGACACGGGGATGGCGATGAGCGCGAGCAGGGTCAGCGTGAGGCCGATCGCGAGCGGGGCGAAGCCGACGGCCGCGCGGGCGCTCGTGACGCCGAGGATCACGAAGAGGAAGATCGCGGTCGCGACCGTCTCGATGAGGAAGACGGAACCGAGGCCGAAGCCGCCGGGCGAGAGCTCGTCGTACCCGGTCGAGGCGCCCGTGAACACGGCGATGTCGAACAGCGGACCGGCCGAGAGGATGCCGAGGAGCACCGTCGTCGCGAGGATGCCGCCGAGGATCTGCACCGCGATGTACGGGCCGACCGCCTTCCAAGAGAACTTGCCGGCCACGGCGAGGCCGATGCTCACGGCGGGGTTGAAGTGCCCGCCCGAGACGGGGCCGAACGCGTACGCGCCGACGACGACCGTGAGACCGAGCGCCAGCGAGACACCGAGGAATCCGACGTTCAGGCCGCCCTCGCCGCCGTTGAATCCGGCCGCGAACAGCACGGTGCCGATGACACCGAAGACGAGGATGAAGGTGCCGATGAACTCGGCGGTGAGCTTCTGCGCGGTCGAGGGAGCCTCGACGGTCGTTGTTGCGTCAGACACTGGGGTCCTTTCGTAGGGAAGACAAGACGGAATCGGCACCAACCCCCTGGTGCCTGAAGCGAACCTATCGACGGCTCGGGCCGGCGCGCGGGAACTTCGCGCGAATGTTGTGAATCGGCTGGGTATCGACGACGCGCCGTGTCATGCGCCGTCGTGCGGCGTCAGAAGCCGTCATCCGGGCACGTCACACGGGTCGTCGAGGCCGTCGGAGCCGTCGCGCCGTCGGTGCGGGAGCGCGTCGTCAGAGCCTGCCGGTCGCCTTCAACTCGAGGTAGAGGTCGGCGAGAGCGGGGGGAAGGTCGTGCGGGGCCGCGGTCACGGTGAGCGCGCCGAGTCGTCGCACCGCCGCGCCGACTCGTTCGCCGTCGAGCAGACCGCGCTCGGCCGCCGCAGCGGCGTAGACCTGCTCGAGGTCGTCGCGCTCGCGGGCGGCGTCGATGAGTCCGGGGTCGGCGACGGATGCCACGACGACGGTGTGCCGTGACGTCAACTGCGGCAGCACTGAGAGGAGTCCCCGGGCGGTTCCGGGGGAGTCTGCGGCGGTGAGCAGCACGACGAGCGCGTGCCGACTCGTGATGCGGCGCACCTGCGCGGGCACGGCGGCCCAGTCGGCCTCGATCAGCTCGGCCTCGATGCCGGCCATCGTATCGACCATCCGCGCGAGGAGCGCCGGGCCGCTGGCGCCGTGCACCCGGCCGCGCAGCCGGCGATCCCACGCGAGGAAGTCGACCTTGTCGCCGGCATGCGATGCGAGCGCGGCGAGCAGGAGCGAGGCCTCGAACGCCGTGTCGAGGCGGGGCTCGTCGGCGATGCGCGCGGCCGCGGTTCGCGACGTGTCGGTCACGATCACGATGCGACGATCGCGCTCGGGACGCCAGGTGCGGACCATGAGCCGGGTGCCGCCGGGCACCTCGGGGTCGGTGTGCCGCGCCGTGGCGCGCCAGTCGATGGAGCGCACGTCGTCGCCGCGCACGTAGTCGCGGATCGAGTCGAATTCGGTGCCCTGGCCGCGGATGAGCAGCGGCGTGCGCCCGTCGAGCTCGCGCAGGCGGGTGAGGCGAGACGGCAGGTGCACGCGAGAGTGGAAGGGCGGGAGCACGCGGATCCGGCCGGGGGCCGAGAGGGTCGCCTGCCGCGACCACAGTCCGAGCGGTCCTGCCGAGCGGATCGTGACCTGGTCGCTGCGACGGTCGCCCCGCCGCCACGGCGTGAGCCGGAGCGTGACGCGGCGGCGTTCGAACGGCGGCACCCGCAGCGAGGTGCGATTGCGGCCCGCGACTCCGGCCGAGGGCTCCCAGCCGTCGCGCACGGTGGCGCGGAGCATCCGCTGCCCGAGGTTCTCGACGGTCAGCACCGACGTCACCTGCTCGCCGAGGCGCACGCGGTCGGGCAGCTCGCGGCGCAGTGCGACGCGTCGAGGCGAAGCGGCGAGCGACAGGTCGAGCACGCCCGCCCCGACGACGAGCACGATCCAGCCGACGAGGGCGAGCCAGGCCTCGGGCGCGCCGACGGCCCCTGCCGCGACGACGGGGACGACGCCGAGCGCGACGAGGAGGGCGAACCGACCGGTCAGTGCCATCAGAGGATCCGGGTCATCTCAGAGCGGCACCTGCACCTGTTGCACGATCGACTGCAGCACCGCGTCGATCGAGACGCCTTCGAGCTCGGCCTCGGGGCGGAGCTGCACTCGGTGGCGCCAGACGGGCAGCAGCATCGCCTGCACGTGGTCGGGGGTGAGCGACTCGTAGCCCGTGAGCCACGCCCAGGCCTTCGCCGCGGCGAGCAGGCCGGTCGTGCCGCGCGGGCTCACGCCGAGCCGCATCGACGGGCTGCGTCGTGTCGCGCGTGCCAGGTCGACGAGGTAGCCGAGCACGTCGTCCTCGACGCGGACGGCGGATGCCGCGGCGCGCGCCGCTGCGAGCTCGGCCGCGCCGAGCACGGGCGTGACGCCCGCGGCGGCGAGGTCGTGCGGATCGAATCCGTCGGCGTGGCGGCGGAGGAGCGAGAGCTCGGCCTCGCGCTCCGGCACGTCGAGCACGAGCTTCAGCAGGAATCGGTCGAGCTGCGCCTCGGGCAGCGAGTAGGTGCCCTCGTACTCGATCGGGTTCTGCGTCGCCGCGACCATGAACGGGTCGGGCAACGGCCGGGTGACCCCGTCGGCCGAGACCTGACGCTCCTCCATCGCCTCGAGGAGGGCCGACTGCGTCTTCGGCGGCGTGCGGTTGATCTCGTCGGCGAGCAGGATGTTCGTGAACACCGGTCCCTCGCGGAACGCGAACTCGCCGGAGCGCGGGTCGTAGGCGAGCGAGCCGGTGACATCGCCCGGCATGAGGTCGGGGGTGAACTGCAGGCGGCGGGTGTCGAGCTGCAGGGTGCGGCTGAGCGTCCGCACGAGCAGCGTCTTCGCGACGCCGGGCACGCCCTCGAGCAGCACGTGGCCGCGCGTCAGCAGGGCGATGATGAGGCCCGTGACGGCGCCGTCCTGACCGACGACGGCCTTGCCGACCTCGGTGCGCACGCGGTTGAGCGCGGCGCGCAGCTCGTCGTCGGTCGCAGCGATCGCCGGAGCGGTGGTGGGATCGGTCATGGTCGCCTTCCTGAGGGGTCGTCACGATCGGTGGGCACGCCGCCGCGTGGGTCGAGCGAGCGCTGCACCTCGGCCTCGAGCTGCGCGAGCCCTGCGGCGCGGTCGACGAGCGCGCGGTCGTCGTCGGGCAGCTCGTCGGCAAGCAGCCGGTGCACGGATGCGCCGTCTCGGCCGGTCGCCCGCGCCGCGGCCTCCGCGACCTCGTCGACGCCGGCGGATCGGGGGAGCCGGAGCATGCGCGCGATGCGGATGACGGTGCCGATGCGAAGCTGGTCGAGCGCGTGCGTGCGAGATGCCGTGCGGGCGTAGAGCCGTGCGCGACCCCGACTCGTCTCGCCCGCCGGCACGTGCACCGGCAGGCGCTCGACGACGAGCGGCCCGAACCTGCGGCCCTGCCAGATGCCGGCGACGATGACCACGACGAACGCGAGCACCATCACCGGGCTCACCCACCCCGGGGTGAGTTCGGCCAGGGACGGGGCGTCGGCGCCGTCGGCGTCCGCCGGGCCGGGGAGGTACCAGACGAGTTCGTCGGTCGCACCCGTCAACCCGATCGCGAGCGCGGCATTGCCGGCCTCGGTGATCGTCTGGTTCGCGAACACGCTCGTCGAGCCGACGATCGTGAGCTCGGCACCGCCCGGAGCGGGTCCGGTCGCGACCGCGAAGCCGAAGTCGCCGTCGCGGAAGCAGCCCTGCCATCCGGCCTCGACCGCCGCATCGTCGACGGTGACGAGCCGCTGCCCGTCGGAGAGCGAGCCGGCCCGCTCGGCGGGGCCGAGCTCGCACGCGACCTCGTCGAGCGGGCCGCTCGCGGCGCCCGCGAACCGAACCCCCGGCGCGAGCGTCTCGAGGGCCGTGAACCCCGGCTCGACGACGATCAGCCGTTCGGCGGCCTCGGAGAGCTCCGTCAGCCGGCGCTCGTCGAGGATCGCGTACTCGTCGTAGAGCAGCACCGTCGCCGTGCCGTCGGCGGCGTCGATCGCGGCGTCGAAGGAGCGCGACTCGGTGACGACGACACCGTGGTCGCGAAGCACCTCGACGAGCGCCTTCGCGCCGGCGGGTGCTGGGTTGTCGGCTGCGAGCGGGGAACCGGGCGTGCGTGCGCCGCCCTGGATCACCATCACGAGCAGCGCGCCGAGCACGAGCACCGCGGCGATCACGATCCAGGCGCGGCTTCGCTTCAGGAACCCTCGCACCGTGGGGGTCACCGCGGGCGCGGAGGCACCGTCGTCGGGGAGTGTCGAAGGGTTCGCAGGCGCCGTGGCACCCGCGTCGCGGGCTTCGGTCGTCGCGCTCATCGAACGGCCTCGGCGCCGTCGTGTTCGGGAGCGGGCGCCTCGTGGCCGCCGCGCCCCTCGGGACGCGCGTCGGCGATGCGTCGCTCCAACTCGGTCACGCGGGCATACTCCTCGGCCGAACCCTCACGACCGAGGTAGCGCACACCGTCGAATCCGCTCGCCGCATCGCGCAGTCCGCCGGCCAGATCGGGGAAGGAGCGCGCCGCGGCATCCGCGAACGCCCGCGCCGTGGTGCCGGGGTGCACCGTGACGACCTCGCGCTCGACGAGCCCGCGCACGACGGCGCGGAACCGCTCCTCGATCGCGAGGGGCCAATCGCCGGCGGCCGCGGCCGAGGTCGCGGCCCGTCGCAGGGTCTCGAGATCCCGGAGGTCGTGGTCGTCGAAGAGCGGCACGTCGCTCCGTCGGCGTCGCCGGAGCCGTGGCAGCCCGAAGACGAGGAGTCCGACGATCACGACCGCGACGACGAGCAGCACGAGCAGCAGCGCGAGCACGGGGCCGGGCAGGCCCGTGGCGCCGTCGAACAGCCCGACGAACCAGTCGCGGATCGCCTGCATCGCGAGATCGAACGGGCTCGGCTGGGCCGCCTGGTACTCGGGCCCGGTCAGTTCGTCTTCGAGCCACCGACGCGCCTCGGGCGCGTCGGGATCGAGCGGCGACGCGCGCAGCCGGATCACGGCCATGCGGGAGCGGAGGCCGGGTCGGGGTTCGTCGTCGCGGCCGCCGGGGCGCGGTAGGGGTCGCTCGTCGCCAGGCCGGCGTCGCGCTGCTCGATGTGCCGCACGAGTTCGAGGTCGAGGGCCTCGGTGCGCATCCGCAGGTCGATGTAGATGACGGCGACGAGCGCGGCCTGCACGACGGCCGTGATCGCGCCGATCAGCAACGAGAGCACGAGGGTGACGACCGCGGTGACGACCGTGATCGCGATGGCCGCACCCGTGCCGGTCGGGTCGATGATGGCGGCGAGGATCGTGCCGATGAGCGAGACCGGCTGCACGACGACCTGAGCCGCGAGGTTGAGGATGAACCCGACGAGCAGCAGCGTGCCGAAGGTTCGCCAGAAGAACCCGTCGGTGAGGTGCCACGAGCGCTTCATGGCCGTGCCGATTCCGGCGCCCTCGAGCACGATGACGCTCGGCACGAGCGAGAGCTTCGTGCCGAGCCATGCAGCGACGACCGCCACGCCGAGCGCACCGAGGATCATGACGAGGATCGTCACGATGACGGTCACGGGGTCGAAGAAGGTCGCGGCGACGATGATCGCGATGAAGAGCGCGAAGGCCAGCAGGATCGCACCGGTGACCATCGCGGTCCAGCCGAGGAGCGGCCAGAAGCGCTTCGCCGCGGCCTTCCAGAGCGCGGCGAACCGGAGTCGTTCGCCGAGGGTGCCGCTCGCGACCTCGACGACCATCACTCCCTGCAGGAATGCACCCGCGATGAGCGAGAGGGCGAGGGGGACGAGCATCAGCAACAGGAATCCGCCGACTGCACCCGACATCAGTGCGTCGGCGTCGGCGGAATCGGTCGCGCTCTCGACCCGGGAGAAGACGAAGACCATGAACGGCACGAAGACCGCCATCATCGCGACGACCGAGACGAGCTGCACCACGAGACCGGTGCCGAACGTCGCCGCGGGGTTTCGCCGCAGCACCTTGAACGGAGCCCAGAGGATCGTGCCGAACCCCAGCGGATGCAGCGGGAGGAGGCCCGGCTTCGGCGGCGGCGTCCAGCCGAGGGGCGCTCCGGGTGCCGGCGCTCCGCCGTACGTCGGGGGTGCTGCGGCCGTCGGCGGCGGGAAGCCCGACGGAGGCGCCGCGGCGACCGGCGGCGGGAAGGCGGTCGGATCGAACCGGGGCGTGCTCGAAGCATCCGGTGCCGGCGTCGGAACGGGAGCGCCGCCGGGCGCCTGCCAATCGTGGTTCGACACCTGTGGGGCTCCTTCCGGCGGATTCCCACCATGCTCGCACATTTCGCCGACGCGCCGAGCACCCCTGGAACGGCCTTCCGGTGGTCTTCCGGCCCCGACCGACTACGCTTTAGGCACTGGTTTCAGCCGTGACCCGGCGGTGCTGACAGGAATGAACGATGAACCCACGCGTACTCGTCGTCGATGACGACACGGCCCTCGCCGAGATGATCGGCATCGTGCTGCGCACCGAGGGGTTCGAACCCTTCTTCTGCGCCGACGGCACGGGGGCGCTCGCGGCGTTCCGCGAGTCGAAGCCCGACCTCGTGCTGCTCGACCTCATGCTCCCCGGAATCGACGGCATCGAGGTGTGCGGGCGCATCCGTGCGGAGTCCGGCACCCCGATCATCATGCTCACCGCGAAGACCGACACCGCCGACGTCGTCAAGGGACTCGAATCGGGCGCCGACGACTACATGGTCAAGCCCTTCAACCCGAAGGAGCTCATCGCGCGCATCCGCACGCGGCTGCGGCCGACGCCCGATCAGGCCGTGTCGACGCTCAGCATCGGCGACCTCACGATCGATGCCGCCGGTCACGAGGTGCGCCGCGGCGACGCCCGCATCAACCTCACCCCGCTCGAGTTCGACCTGCTCCTCACCCTCGCGTCGAAGCCGCAGCAGGTCTTCACGCGCGAGATGCTGCTCGAGCAGGTGTGGGGCTACCACTACAAGGCCGACACCCGGCTCGTGAACGTGCACGTGCAGCGGCTCCGCGCCAAGGTCGAGCACGATCCCGACAACCCCCGCATCGTGATGACCGTGCGCGGCGTCGGGTATCGAGCCGGCGCGACCACCTAGGGGCACGGATGTCGCAGGCGGAGGCCCCGGCCCGGTTCCGGGTCGGTTCGTGGCGCGAGATCCGGCATACGCTCGCCGCGTTGCCGCGCCATGCGCTCGAGCTGTGGCGGCGCTCGCTGCAGTTCCGCACGGTCGTCATCACCTTCGCCCTGTCGTCGCTCGCGATCCTCGTGATCGGGCTGTACATCTCGTTCAGCATCGCGTCGAACCTCTTCAAGACCCAGCTCGACAGCGCCCTCGGCGACGCCAACGAGGCGACGGTCGCCGCCCAGCGCATCCTCGAGGGCTCCGACGCCGCCGATCGCGCGTCGTTGCAGGACAACATGGCCTCGGTCGTGAAGACGGTGGGCAGCGTCTCCGGCAGCTCGGCGATCGCCTACTTCCAGCCCGACGACGTGTCGAGCTCGAACGCACCGCCCACACGCATCGCCCCGAGCCTGTCGGGGGTCATCACGCCCGAACTCCGCGAGCGCGTGCGCGCCGATCCCGACGGCCAGTACTGGCAGTCGGTGGCGCTCGAGGGCGACGACGGCGCGGAGGATCCCGGCGTCGTCGTCGGCAGCTCGATCGAGGTGCCGGGGGTCGGCGAGTACGAGCTCTACATCGGCTACAACTTCGCCGCCGCGCAGGAGACCCTCGCCTTCATGCAACTCGTCGGCACGATCGGCGCGATCGCGTTGCTCGTGCTGCTGAGCGCGATCACGCTGCTCGTCGTGCGCTGGGTGATCGAGCCGATCCGGTCGGCCGCCACGACGAGCCGGCGGCTCGCGGCCGGCGATCTCGGCGTGCGCATGCCCGAGAAGGGCGAAGACGAGCTCGCGACGCTCGCCGCCTCGTTCAACGGCATGGCCGACAGCCTGCAGGCGCGCATCCGCGAGCTCGCCGAGCTCTCGGTCATGCAGCAGCGCTTCGTCTCCGACGTCTCGCACGAACTGCGCACCCCGCTCACGACGATCCGGCTCGCGGGCGATGTGCTCTACGGTCAGCGCGACGACTTCCCCGGCCCGACCTCGCGCACGGTCGAGCTCCTGCACACGCAGACGGAGCGCTTCGAGACCCTGCTCTCCGACCTGCTCGAGATCAGCCGCTACGACGCGGGCTCGGTCGAGCTCGCGACCGAACCGACGAACCTCGTGCACCTGGCGGGTGACGCGATCGAGTCGATGCACGAGCTCGCCCGCAGTCGCGGCAGCGAGCTGCGACTCGAGGCGCCGGGCGGCCACCTCGACGCGAGAGTCGACCCCCGTCGCATCCGCCGTATCGTGAGGAACCTGCTCGGCAACGCGATCGAGCACGGAGAGGGGCGCCCGATCGTCGTCGCCGTCGACAGCAACGAGTCGGCCATCGCCCTGTCGGTTCGCGACTACGGGCTCGGCATGACCGCTGAGGAGTCGGCCCGCGTGTTCGACCGGTTCTGGCGGGCCGACCCGAGTCGCACGCGCACGATCGGCGGCACCGGGCTCGGACTCGCCATCGCGCTCGAGGACTCCGTCGCCCACGGTGGCACGCTCGAGGTCTGGTCGCGCCGCGGATCGGGAACGGTGTTCCGTCTCACGCTGCCGCGCTCCGGCGTCCCCTCCGACGAGGCGATCGTCTCGCCGCTGCCGCTCGAGCCCGACGACGTCGACGCCACAGGGCCGCCGGCGACCGGGGTCGTGCGTGCGGTCGACACCGAAGCGACCGTCGAGACGGATGCCGCGGGGCGCGCAGCGGCGCAGGATGCCGGCGCCGGCCGATGGGAGGCGCACGATGCGTAGGCGCGTGTTCGGGGCATCCGTCGCCGTGGTGCTGACCGCGCTGCTCGCCGGCTGCGTGTCGATTCCGAGTTCGGGCGGGGTCAACGTGGGGTCACCGCCGCTCGTCGAGGAATCGATCGAGCTCGACACGATCGTGCCGCCGCCCGCGAAGGATGCGACGCCGCAGCAGATCGTCGAGGGGTTCCTCGAGGCAGCGGCCAGCCCGCGCAACAAGTACCAGGCCGCGAGCGAGTTCCTCACTCCGGCCTTCGCCGACGAATGGAATCCGAACGCGGCCGCCACGATCGACGTGCTCCGCGACCGCGAGTTCACGGAGGTCGGCGAGGCGTCGATCGTCGTCGACGCGACTTCGGCAGCGGAGCTCTCGGCCACGGGCGAGTACTCCACCACGGAATCGACTGCGTCGATCGAACTCGGCTACCAACTCCAGCAGAACGAGGAGGGGCAGTGGCGCATCTCGAGCGCCCCTCCGGGCCTGCTCATCGACGAGACGACCTTCGCCCAGACCTTCCGCAGCTATCCGCTCTACTTCTACTCGGCGGACTTCGACTACCTCGTGCCCGACCTGCGCTGGTTCGCCGGGCGCGATTCGGCGCAGACGAGCATCGTGCGAGCCCTGCTCGTCGGTCCGTCCGAATGGCTGCGGACAGGGGTTCGCTCGGCCTTCCCCGAGGGGACGCGCCTCGACTCGGGGTCGGTCCCGGTGGCCGGCCGGGTGGCGAGCGTCGACCTCTCGGGCGCGACCGACGACGACGTCACGAGCGTTCAGCGCATGGAGTTCCAGTTGCAGGAGAGCCTCGACGGCGTGCAGAACGTCGACTCCGTCATCTTGGCGCTGAACGGCGTCGAGCAGGACGTGCCGGAGCTCTCACCCGCCCCCGTGAAGAACCCGTCGGTCGATCCCAGGCAGGTCGTCTACGACGGCACGACCTTCGGCTACCTCGCGCCCTCGGGCGAGGCCATCGAGCAGATCCCCGATCTCTCCCCGCAGGTCGAGGCGCTGGCCCCGACCGGCGCGGCGCTCGGTGCGGGCGGCGAGGTCGCCGCCGTGCTCGCGGCGGACGGGGTCTCGGTCGTGCGGGCAGGCGACGAGGTCGAGCTCCTCGACCCCAGGGGCGGGCTCATCGTGCCCGCGATCGACGGCACCGGCGCCGTCTGGTCGGTTCCGGCCGGGCTGCCCGGGCAGCTCGTCGTCTACCCCGGCGACCGGTCGCTCGATGCCATCCAGCTCCCGGTGCCGTGGACCGGCTCGTCGATCGCGGCGCTCGAGATCTCACGCGACTCGTCGCGACTCGTCGCACTCCTCGGCGACGGCAACGCGACCCAGTTCGTCGCCGCCTCGATCCAGCGCGATGCCGCAGGCACGCCGACGGCGCTGAGCGCGGTGACGCTCGGGCTCTCGGATGTCGAGGGCATCCCGCGCGACGTCGCGTGGCTCGACGCAGGCACCGTCGCCTCGCTCACCGAGTCGCCCGATGGCACCACACGGGTGATCACCCAGGTGCTCGGCGGCGTCGCCGTCTCACGGCCGGGGCCCGACGGCGGCCGCGCGATCGACGGGGGCAACAGCGTCAGCGACCTCCGGCTCCTGACCGTCGACGGCTTCCTCGAGGCGCCCAGCGGCGTCGGTTGGCAGGCGCGGGCGGAGGGCATCCGGCTCCTGGCCTCGCAGCAGCCCGATTGAGCGGGCCCGTCCTCGACAGCGGTCGAGGGCGCCGTGCCGGCCTTCCGAGCGGCTCGGCGAGGTTCTGAGCCGTCCCGGTCCGCGATGCTCGGAGGATGGCCGAGATCAGCGTCCGGTGATGGCGCGGGAACGTTCAGCAGCGCTCGCGGTTGCGCGCGAGTCCGTGCGAGACGCGTTCGCGGTGCTCGTTCCGGTGGCCTGCTCGGGATGCGGTACCGGCGACCGCGCCGTCTGCGCGTCGTGCCGCGTCGCCCTCGTCCCCGAGCCGCGGCGCATCGATCGAGCCGGTCTCGCGGTCTGGGCGGGCCTCGAGTACGCGGGTGCGGTCGCGTCGGTGCTCGGCGCCTTCAAGGACGGAGCCCGAACGGATGCCGCGCCCGCCCTCGTACCGGCACTGCACGCGTCGGTGCAGGCCGCGCTCGCCGGCGTGCCGGACGGCGCACCGGTCGAGGTGTGCACGATCCCGTCGACGTCGACGGCCCGTCGCGCGCGCGGATTCGTGCCTGTCGAGGTGCTGCTCCGGCGCTGCGGCATCCGTCCGGTGCCGGTGCTCGCCCTCGCGAGGGAGCGCGCCGACCAGGCCGGACTCGGAGCAGAGGAGCGGCGCCGGAATGCCGCGGGCGGGCTGGTCGCAGGGCCGCGCGTTCGCCCGTCCGCCCGCAGCCGGAGACCGCCCGTCGACCCGCTCGCGCCACTCGCGGGGCGTCGCTTCCTCCTCGTCGACGACATCATCACGACGGGCTCGACCCTCGCTGAAGCGGTGCGGGCGCTCGCCGCGGCCGGCGGTGAGACGGTGGCGATCGCGGTGCTCGCCGAGACGCCGCGCAGGTTCCCGCGACACGCAGGCGGCTCACGGCAAACTCTCCGTGACATCGCCGCGCAAGGGGGCTACGGTGGCAGGACAGGCGTGGTCGATCCACCCTTCAGAACCGGGTGACACGTCGGTGAACGGAGGTCGTCATGGAACTGAACATCGTCGGACGAAACCTGGGGATCACGGACCGATTCCGCGCCTACGTGGCGGAGAAGTCCGAGAAGGTGTCGCATCTGGCAGAGCGCGCGATCTCACTCGACGTGAAGCTCAGCCGGCACAACGAGAAGAACGGCAACCCCGGGCCCGACCGCGTCGAGCTCACCCTGGTCGGCAAGGGCCCCGTGGTCCGTGCCGAGGCTGACGGCTCCGACAAGTACGCGGCGTTCGACGTCGCACTCGGGCGATTGCTCGAGCGCATCCGGCGGGCGAAGGATCGCCGGAAGGTCCATCGCGGGGGGTCCCGCCGACCGACCTCGCTCCGCGAAGCCACCGACGCCGGATTCTCCGAGGTCGGCGTGCAGGCCGCGGCGCCCGAGGTGCTCGCACAGGTGCGCACCGGCAGCATCCCCGTCGTCGACGAGTTCGAACCGCATGTCGATGAAGACGAGGTGTACACCCCGGTCGTCATCAGGCGGAAGGTGTTCGCGGCGACGCCCATGACCGTCGACGACGCGCTCTACTTCATGGAGCTCGTCGGGCACGACTTCTACCTCTTCGTCGACGCCGAGTCGGGTCGCCCGAGCGTCGTCTACCGTCGGAAGGGATGGGACTACGGGCTCATCGGTCTCGATGAGCGGGCGGAGACACGATCGCCGGCCACGTCGCCCGTGGAGCTCCAGCGCGCCACCGCGTGACGGCGACCGCTTGAGTCGAGTGTCACCGAGCCCCGTCGGACGGATCGGCTTCGGCCGGAGCGTCCGACGGGGTCGGGAAGGCGCAGCCCGTTCACCGCTAGCATGGCTAAGATAGCCGTCTGCATGGCGGCAGCGGGCGTGCCCGGACTGCATCCGCGGCCGTGCGCCCAACGACAACGGGAGAACATTCGTGGCTTCGATTCTGGAAAGGGTCCTCCGCGTCGGTGAGGGCCGCACCCTCAAGCGGCTGGAGAACTACGCAGCGGCGATCAACGCCCTCGAAGACGGATTCCAGGCGCTCAGCGACGACGAGCTGCGCAACGAGACCGTCGAACTCCGCGAGCGCTACTCGAACGGCGAGTCGCTCGACGACCTGCTGCCCGAGGCGTTCGCCGCGGTGCGCGAGGCGAGCCGCCGTACCCTCGGCCTCCGCCACTTCGACGTGCAGCTCATGGGCGGCGCAGCGCTCCACCTCGGCAACATCGCCGAGATGAAGACCGGTGAGGGCAAGACCCTCGTCGCGACGACCGCGGCCTACCTGAACGCGCTCACCAGCCGGGGCGTGCACGTCATCACGGTCAACGACTTCCTCGCGAGCTACCAGTCCGAGCTCATGGGCCGCGTCTTCCGCGCCCTCGGCATGACCACCGGATGCATCGTGGCGGGGCAGAACCCGCAGGTGCGCCGCGAGCAGTACGCCGCCGACATCACCTACGGCACGAACAACGAGTTCGGCTTCGACTACCTGCGCGACAACATGGCGTGGCAGGCGACCGACATGGTGCAGCGCGGCCACCACTTCGCGATCGTCGACGAGGTCGACTCGATCCTCATCGACGAGGCCCGCACGCCGCTCATCATCTCGGGCCCGGCTTCGGGCGAGGCGAACCGCTGGTTCACCGAGTTCGCGAACCTCGCGAAGCGGCTCGTGCCCGACGTCGACTACGAGGTCGACGAGAAGAAGCGCACCGTCGGCGTGCTCGAGTCCGGCATCGAGAAGGTCGAGGACTACCTCGGCATCGACAACCTCTACGAGTCGGCGAACACGCCGCTCATCTCGTTCCTCAACAACTCGATCAAGGCCAATGCGCTGTTCAAGCGCGACAAGGACTACGTCGTCATGAACGGCGAGGTCCTGATCGTCGATGAGCACACCGGCCGCATCCTCGTCGGTCGCCGCTACAACGAGGGCATCCACCAGGCGATCGAGGCGAAGGAGGGCGTGCAGGTCAAGGCCGAGAACCAGACCCTCGCCACCGTCACGCTGCAGAACTACTTCCGCCTCTATTCGAAGCTCTCGGGCATGACGGGTACCGCCGAGACCGAGGCATCCGAGTTCATGTCGACCTACAAGCTGGGCGTGGTGCCGATCCCCACGAACAAGCCGATGGTGCGCATCGACCAGCCCGACCTCGTCTACAAGAACGAGGAGGCGAAGTTCGCCCAGGTCGTGGAGGACATCGTGGAACGCCACAAGCAGGGTCAGCCCGTGCTCGTCGGCACCACGAGCGTGGAGAAGAGCGAGTACCTGTCGCGCCTCCTCGCCAAGAAGGGCGTGCGGCACGAGGTGCTGAACGCGAAGAACCACGCTCGCGAGGCCGCGATCGTCGCACAGGCCGGCCGTCACGGCGCCGTCACGGTGGCGACGAACATGGCCGGTCGTGGCACCGACGTCATGCTCGGCGGCAACGCCGAGTTCATCGCCGTGCAGCTCATGCACGAACGCGGCCTCAGCCCGGTCGAGACTCCCGAGGAGTACGAGGCCGCATGGGACGAGGTGTTCGAGAAGGTCAAGTCCGAGGTCGCCGTCGAGGCCGAGAAGGTGCTCACGGCCGGCGGACTCTACGTGCTCGGTACCGAGCGGCACGAGTCGCGACGCATCGACAACCAGCTGCGCGGTCGTTCCGGCCGCCAGGGCGACCCCGGTGAGAGCCGGTTCTACCTCTCGCTCACCGACGACCTGATGCGACTGTTCAACGCCGGTGCGGCGGAGAGCCTCATGTCGCGCGGGGTGCCCGACGACGTCGCCATCGAGTCCAAGGTCGTCTCACGCGCCATCCGGTCGGCGCAGTCGCAGGTCGAGGCGCGCAACGCCGAGATCCGCAAGAACGTGCTGAAGTACGACGACGTGCTGAACCGCCAGCGCGAGGCGATCTACAGCGACCGCCGGCACATCCTCGAGGGCGACGACCTGCACGAACGCACGCAGAAGTTCCTCGAAGACGTCATCGACGAGGTGCTCGACTCGCACACCGCAGAGGGCAACCCCGAGGAGTGGGACTTCGACGCCCTCTGGACGGAGCTGAAGACGCTCTACCCGATCGGCATCACGATCGACGAGGTCGTCGCCGAGGCCGGCGAGAAGGGCCGGGTCAACCGCGACTTCATCCGCCGTGAGATCCTCTCCGACGCGAAGGTCGCGTACGCCCGCCGTGAGGAGCAGCTCGGCTCGCCCGCCATGCGCGAGCTCGAGCGGCGCGTCGTGCTCTCGGTCATCGACCGTCGCTGGCGCGACCACCTCTACGAGATGGACTACCTGAAGGACGGCATCGGCCTGCGCGCCATGGCGCAGCGCGACCCGCTGGTCGAGTACCAGCGCGAGGGCTACGCGATGTTCCAGCAGATGATGGGCTCGATCCGCGAAGAGACCGTCGGCTTCCTCTTCAACCTCGAGGTCGAAGTGGCACCGCAGGCCGGTGCCGGAGCGAAGATCGAGGCGAAGGGCCTCGGCCGACAGGGCGCATCCGACGACAAGCTCAGCTATTCGGCCCCGAGCGACGCGGGCGGCGTCGAGGTGCGCAACCAGCGCGGCCAGGTGCAGCAGGCTGCGACGCAGCGCGCGCGCCGTGCCGTCGCCGAGAGCCAGGCCCCCGCAGCCGAGGAGTCGCGCGGTGCCTTCGGCCAGCGCACCGGTGGCGAGGTCGCACCGCAGAATCGCGCCGAGCGTCGGGCCCAGGACCGCAAGGGGAACTGACACGAGTCGACGAGACCCCGGTCGGTGCGCTGCACCGACCCTGCTGTAGACGAAGACGGCCTCGGGGTGGG